>JAXDMU010000147.1:0-15895 GCA_034665905.1 Aliidongia sp.
TATTTCGCCTGAGAGTGCTGACCTACCCGCCACCCTCGAACCGCCAACCAAGTACGGGATTGCCAAGCCGATGCCTTCCGCCTCTCCTTCCGCTGCCGAAACGGTCCTTGCCCACAGACTTCCGGACATCACCGTCTCGGTGCGCCAGACCTTCGGCATCGACAGCGACATGCAGGTTCCGGCGTTCTCCTTAAGCACCGAGCATGTTCCGGATATCGATGACGCCTATCGTTTCGATCACGATACGACGCTCGCGATCCTCGCCGGATTCGCCCATAACCGGCGGGTCATGGTGCAAGGCTATCACGGCACCGGCAAATCGACCCATATCGAGCAGGTCGCGGCGCGGCTCAACTGGCCCTGCCTGCGCATCAATCTCGACAGCCACATCAGCCGCATCGATCTGATCGGCAAGGATGCGATCGTGCTGCGCGACGGGATGCAGGTCACCGAATTCCGCGAGGGCATCCTGCCCTGGGCGCTGCAATCGCCGACCGCGCTGGTGTTCGACGAATATGATGCCGGCCGGCCCGATGTCATGTTCGTGATCCAGCGCGTGCTCGAAGTCGAGGGTAAGTTGACGCTGCTCGACCAGAACCGGGTCATCCGCCCCCATCCGTCGTTCCGGCTGTTTTCCACGGCAAACACCGTCGGGCTGGGCGACACCACCGGCCTCTATCACGGGACCCAGCAGATCAATCAGGGCCAGATGGACCGGTGGAACATCGTGGCGACGCTGAATTACCTGCCGCATGACGCGGAAGTAACGATCGTGCTGGCCAAGGTACCGGCGTTCGACAACGAGGGCGGGCGCAAGGCGATCTCGGCCATGGTGGCCTTGGCCGATCTGACGCGCGCCGGCTTCATCAATGGTGATATCTCGACCGTCATGTCGCCGCGTACGGTCATCACCTGGGCCGAGAATGCCGGCATTTTCGGCAACGATCTGGCCTTTGCCTTCCGCGTTACGTTTCTCAACAAGTGCGACGAGGTTGAGCGCTCGACCGTCGCGGAATATTACCAGCGCTGCTTCGGCACCGAACTTAAGGAAACGGGCGTCAAGGCCGCCCGTGCCTGACATGAACAGTGCCGATTCTCCGATCGATCAGTTCAAGCGCTCGACCGCGGCCACCCTGCGCGCCATCGCCGAGCGCGAGGATGTGACCGTGACCTACGCCGCCGAGCCGCCCGGCCTCAGCGGCACCAAGGCCCGGCTGCCGCTGCCGCCGCGCGATTTGCCGGCCGACATCGCGGCGCAGGTGCGCGGTGCGGCCGATGCGATCGGACTCCGGCTGAAACATCACGACCCGGCGTTGCATGCCCGGCGCCAACCCGCTGGCGAGCAGGCCCGCGCCGTGTTCGAGGCGGTCGAGCAGGCGCGAGTCGAGGCGATCGGTGCGCGCCTTATGGTCGGCGTCGGTGAAAACCTGTCGGCCGCCTTGCAGGAGCGCTATCGCCGCCAGGGGCTCGACCGGATTTCCGAGCAGACCGAGCAATCGCTGCCCGAGGTGGTCCGGCTGCTGGCCCGCGAAGCATTGACCGGCGCCCTGCCGCCACCGGCCGCCCAGCGGGCGGTGGCACTCTGGCGCGAGACGCTCGAACCCAAGCTCGGCCGCGACTTCACCGCGCTCTCCCGGCTAGTTCATGACCAGGACGGCTATGCCAAGGCCGCGCGCCGCCTGATCAAGGATCTGGATCTCGATCTGGGCGAATCCGAAGGCGAGTCGAGCGACGATTCGGGGGAGGGCGACGGCGAAGACGACAGCCGGAGCGAAACCGAAAGCCAGTCGGACGAAGCCGGTGCCGAGGGCACGCGCGGCGAACCGGAAAGTGTACCCTCGGATTCGGCCGAGGATGACGAGGATGGCGCCACCGAGGAAACTCCCGGCGAAATGATGGCGGGCACTGCCGATGACGACGATGCCGCCAAGCCCGGGCGCCCCGGATTGCTCCAGCGCCATGGGCTGGATGGTGAACAGCAAGCCTATCGCGCCTATACGACCGGCTTCGACGAAGTGGTGAGTGCGGAGGATCTGTGCGATCCGGACGAGCTGACCCGGCTTCGGCATATGCTCGATCAGCAGCTTTCGCATCTGCAAAGCGTGATCGCGCGGCTGGCCAACCGGCTCCAACGCCGGTTGATGGCCAAGCAGACCCGATCCTGGCAATTCGATCTGGAAGAAGGGATGCTGGATGCCGCGCGTCTGTCGCGGATCGTGACCAACCCGGCTTATCCGTTGAGCTACAAGCGCGAGAAGGACACCGATTTCCGCGATACGGTGGTTTCGCTACTGATCGACAATTCCGGTTCGATGCGCGGCCGACCGATCGGCGTCGCGGCGATGAGCGCCGATATCTTGGCGCGCACTCTCGAACGCTGCAATGTCAAGGTCGAGATCCTGGGCTTCACAACCCGTGCCTGGAAGGGCGGGCAGTCGCGCGAGAAATGGATCACCGCGGGCAAGCCGGGCAATCCCGGCCGGCTGAACGATTTGCGCCACATTCTCTATAAATCGGCTGATGCGCCCTGGCGCCGCTCGCGCCGCTCGCTCGGGCTGATGCTGCGCGAGGGTATCCTCAAGGAGAATATCGACGGCGAGGCGCTGCTTTGGGCCCATGGCCGCCTGTTGGCGCGCACCGAGCAGCGGCGCATCTTGATGGTGATTTCCGATGGGGCGCCGGTCGATGATTCGACGCTGTCGGTCAATCCCGGCAATTATCTGGAAAAGCATTTGCGCCAGACGATCGAGATGATCGAGAGCCATTCGCCGGTCGAGTTGGTTGCAATCGGCATCGGTCACGACGTGACGAGGTATTATCGCCGGGCGGTGACCATCGTCGATGCCGAGCAGTTGGGCGGTACCGTCATGGAGCAGTTGGCCGCTTTGTTCGACGAGAAGAGCGTTCGAGGCGAACGCTGCCGCCGCCGAGGATAGAAGGCGTCGGTCACCGGCGCCTGAAGAGCCCCCGCGCATTGGCGGCGGCGGCGCGGCAGGCGCGGGGCGACGGGTCGAGCAGAGTCGCTTTGAGCTGCCAGCCGAGAGCCCGAAGGTGACGCCCCTCGGCTCGGTTCGCCGCGGCAGCGACCACAGCCAGTTCGGCTCGGCCGAGCCGCACGGCACGCGGATCAATCGCTCGCACGGCGGGTTTATGCAGATCGAAAATCTGCCGGTTTGCCGCCAGCACCTTGCGCAGATCGCGGCTCTGGGAATTCGGCCGGACAAGATAGCCCGTCACGATTCGCGGCACGCACCAGACCTGCCCTTGTCCGGCCAGGCGCAACCAGCATTCCCAATCCTGGCTATAAATCAGATTGGCGCGAAACCCTCCGATGGCCCGAAGTGAATCGCGTGCGGCCAGCACGGTTGATGTGCCGCAGATCGCTTCGGCAAAAATCATCGCCATGGCACGCTGGCCCAACGGCAGAACCCCCTGTCGGCCGTCGACCCAGCGATGGAAGTGACGGCGAAAAGCGAAGTATGTACCGAGATCGCGGCCTTCAGGTGAAACGCTGCGAAAATCGCCGAAGCTGAGCACGGCCGATGGGTCGGATTCGTGCAGCGCCAAACGGTCGGATATGGCATCGGGATACCAGAAATCGTCGGCATCAAGGAATGCCACGATCGGTGCCTTCGCGACCGCGATGCCGGCATTGCGCGCGAGCGACGGGCCATTCTTGAGGCCAGGCATCGTGATGACGACCAGGTGAGGATCGCGTGCGGCCTCGGCCGCCAGCCATTCCGGGCTGTTGTCGGTCGAACCGTCATCGACAACGATGATCTCGTAGTCGCCCACCTGCTGGCGACGCACGCTGTCGAGCGCCTTGGGCAGATATGGCAGGCAATTGTAATTGGGAATAATGACGCTGAGACGAGGCGGCATGCGAGATCTTTCGTCGGAACAGAACGGGCGTTCAGCCCACTCCGTTCGCGTTGAACCAGGCAAGCGCGCGCTTCCGACCGCCGGCAGCGGCATCGGTATTGTAGCTTTCGCGGTAATCGGTGTTGAAGCCGTGATCGGTCTGGGGATAGGCGATGATTTCGGATTTGAGGCCGTCCTTGGTGGCGATCGTGGCCTTGGCCGGCGTGACGCTGAGCGCGAAGCCGGTGGCGAGCGACGTCATGACGAAGCCGCGCCGGCTCAGATCCATGCGTGCAAACAGCCCCATTACATCCGCTTCTTCAACACGCATTTCATCCCCCATGATGACAACGACGAATTCGTCCACAGCATATAGCGCGAAAAGTGCTTGCGCTATGATCAATCTGGCGTGTCTCGATACTTACGCGACGCCATCATATGGCTGCGCGTAGGGCGCGATATTCGGGCCATGGGCTCAAGACCGGTCGCATCCAACCCGATTGCGCCGCAAAGTTTCGTACCATCGGTTGGGTGCAGCTTAACGTTTTTTTAGTCGAAAATTGCCATGATGGCGCTATGAGGAACCTGCCTGTACAGCATGTGACGGCGCGCAACGGTGGGGCATTCGCCCAGGCCGACCGTACAGCTGCGAACTGGGAGCCGGACAGCGCGATCGCCGCGGATCTGCCGCCTGCAAACACCGAGCGTTGGGTGATCCGGCGCAAGGCTCAAGTCGTGTCCGGCGTGCGGAACGGCATCATCAGTCTCGAGGAGGCATGTCGGCGCTACAAGCTTTCGATGGAAGAGTTTCTGTCGTGGCAGCGTTTGATCGAAAGCCATGGTCTCGCCGGCCTTCGTGCCACGCGGCTGCAAGAGTATCGCACCGACAAATCCGAATAATTCGCTTGCCCCGACGCCGGAGCCAGTAGGCCGCGGATTTTTTCCGATATTGGCGCTAGGCAATTTTTGCCGGGGTTAACCGGTCGTTTACTCAAACAGGACTATGAAGGGTCTGTCCGGTCGCCCTTCAGGCCATCATGCCGCCACGGCGACCGGCCCGACGAACGGAGAGACCGTACCGTGGGCGCCTTTCTCCAGACCATACAGAAACTCGGCCCGGCCCGGCTTGCTGCCTTGGGCGGCATGGCGCTGCTGCTGATCGGCTTTTTCATCTTTTTGATGACCCGCCTGACCAGCACATCCTATGGGCTGCTTTATGCCAATCTCGATCTGAAGGACAGCGCTCAGATCGCCTCCAAGCTCGATGCGATGAACGTACCCTACCAGGTCGTGGGCGACGGCAGCACGATCAAAGTGCCGGTCGATCAGGTCGCCCGCTTGCGCCTGACCATGGCCGAGACCGGGATTCCCCACGGCGGCTCAATCGGTTATGAAATTTTCGACAAGAACGACGCGCTCGGCACGACCAGCTTTCAGCAGGGCGTCAACGAGATGCGGGCGCTCGAAGGCGAACTGGAAAAAAGCATCGCCGCGATCAATCTGGTCGATCAGGCGCGGGTCCATCTCGTCCTGCCCAAGCGGGAATTGTTCTCACGCGACAAGCAGGAACCCTCGGCCTCAATCGTGCTCAAGCTTCGCGGTGCCTCGCCGCTCAGCAAGCAGCAGATCGCGGCTATCCAGAATCTGGTCGCCTCGGCGGTGCCGGCGCTGAAGACGACGCGAATTTCGATCATCGATCAGGCCGGTAATCTGCTGGCACGCGGCAATGGCGACCCCAATGACGGCTATACCGCCTCATCGAACGCCGAGGAGCAGCGCGTCGCCTATGAACAGCGGGTCGGCCGCACGGTGGAGGAGATGCTGGAGCGGTCGCTCGGCACGGGGCGCGCGCGGGTCGATGTCAATAGCGATATGGATTTCGACAAGCTGACGGTCACCTCGGAGAGTTTCGATCCGGACGGGCAGGTGGTGCGCTCGACGCAGACCGTGAATGACGAGCATGAGAACGCCGCCAATGGCGATGCGCCGATCACGGTACAGACCAATCTGCCGGACGGCGCCACGCCCCAGGGCACGGCCGGCACCCCCGGCAAGGATCGCGCCAAGCGCACGGAAGAGACGACGAACTACGAAATCAGCCGCAAGACGACCAGCCAGACCCGCGAGACCGGCCTCGTCAAACGCATCTCCGTGGCCGTGCTGGTGGATGGCACTTATGCTGCCAACCCCGCGGGCGAACGCAGCTATCAGCCGCGCAGCGTCGAGGAACTCGACAAGCTGAAGAAGCTGGTGCAGTCGGCGATCGGCTACAGCGAAAAACGCGGCGATCAGGTCGAGGTGGTCAACATGCGCTTCGCCCAGCCCGAAGAAGCGCTGGGCGAGCCGCCGCCGGTCCTGTTCGGCATGAACAAGCAGGATCTGTTCCGCGCGACCGAAACGCTGGTCCTGACTGTGGTGGCGATCCTGATCATCCTGCTGGTGGTTCGTCCGCTGGTCACGCGCATGCTGGAGACCACGCGCGAAACCGCGCTTGCCAGCCAGCGCCTGCTGGCCGAACAGGCCGCGATGGGGATGGCAGCACTGCCGAGCCCGATGAGCATGGGCGCCTTGTCCGGCCCCAACGGTATGCCCGGCACCGCCATGGCGATGATGGACGACCAGCAGGAAAGCATGATCGATATCAGCCAGGTCGAGGGCCGCGTCAGGGCATCGTCGATGAAGAAGATCGGCGAAATCGTCGATAAGCATCCCGAAGAGGCTGTCGCCATCATCCGGAGCTGGATGTACCAGAGCACATGACCATGATTTTCTCTCCTTTCCATCCGACCGAGGGCTGAACCATGCGTGCCCGCGAGGATTTCCGTACCCTGACCGGCCCCGAGAAAGCGGCCATGCTGATGCTCGCCATCGGCGAGGAGCACGCGGCCAAGCTCTTCGCGCTGATGGATGACGAGGAAATCAAGGAAATCTCGCAGAGCATGTCCAACCTTGGCACGATCAGCGCCAATATGGTCGAGCGTCTGTTCGTCGATTTCTCCGAACAGATCTCCTCGACCGGCTCGCTCGTCGGCTCCTACGAGAGCACCGAACGCCTCCTCGGCAAGGTGCTGTCGCGGGACAAGGTCAATACCATCATGGAGGAGATCCGCGGTCCCGCCGGTCGTACCATGTGGGACAAGCTGGCTAATGTGAACGAGACAGTCCTGGCGAATTATCTCAAGAACGAATACCCGCAGACGGTCGCGGTCGTGCTGTCCAAGATCAAGGCCGAACATGCCGCGCGCGTCCTGTCGCAGTTGCCGGAAGGCTTCGCCATGGAAGTGGTGATGCGGATGCTGCGCATGGAGGCGGTCAACAAGGATGTGCTCGACGATGTCGAGCGCACGCTCAGGACCGAATTCATGTCGAATCTGGCGCGCACCAACCGGCGCGACGCGCATGAAATGATCGCCGAGATTTTCAACAACCTCGACCGCAACACCGAGACGCGCTTCATCACCGCGCTGGAAGAGCGCAACCGCAATTCGGCCGAACGCATCAAGAGTCTGATGTTCACCTTCGAGGATCTGTCGAAGCTCGACCCGATGGCGGTGCAGACGGTGTTGCGCAATGCCGACAAGAGCAAAGTGCCGATCGCACTCAAGGGCGCGTCGGAGGGGTTGCGCGATCTGTTTTTCAGCAACATGTCCGAGCGCGCCGGCAAGATCCTGCGCGAGGAAATGCAAGCGATGGGACCGGTTCGCCTGCGCGAAGTGGACGAGGCGCAAACCTACATGGTTCAGCTCGCCAAGGATCTGGCGGCACGCGGTGAGATTGTCATGGCCGACAGCAAGGAAGACGACGAACTTGTGTACTGATCCAAAAATCAGTGGAGCGGTCCGCTGCGTCACGGTCGTGTTTCATCCGGCAAGGGAGGTTAGGCGATGCCCGTAGTCCGGCGTTTCGAGTTCGATATGTCGTTCGACGCCCCCCAGCGCGTGCGCGTGCAGCCGGTTGAGCCGGAGCCGCCGCCGCCGGAGCCGGAACCCGAGCCGGAACCGCCGCCGCCGCCCGAACCGACATTTTCCCAGGACGAACTCGACGCCGCCTATGAGCGCGGTCTGGCCGAGGGGCGTCAAGCCGGCGAATTCGAGGCGATGGTGCGGATCGAGCGCCGTCTGGCCGACACGATCGAGCGGCTGTGTCATGTGTTGCAAGACAGCGGTGCCGGCCAGGCGCGGGCGGTGGCCGCGATCGAGCGGCAAGCGGCGGAAATGTCGATGCTGGCTCTGCGCAAGATCTTTCCCGCTCTGCTCGACCGGGCCGAGACGGGCGAGTTGGAAGCGATGTTTGCCGGGGCTTTCGAGCAGGCGATCGAGGAGCCGCGTATCCTGGTGCGCGCCGCCCCGGAACTGATCGACGCGCTGAAGCCGCGCCTGCATGAACTGGCCGGACGCGCCGGCTTCGAGGGCAAGCTCAGCCTCGTCGCCGATCCGCGTCTCGGCGATACGGAATGCCGCGCCGAATGGTCGGAGGGTGGGGTCGAGCGCGATCCGAAGCGCGCGCTCGATGCGGTGACCGGGGCGATCGAGCACGGTATTGCCGCGTTCGATCGGCGGAACGGACTGGACCAGGATGGCGTCGCCACATCCCTTGAGGAGATGATCAATGAATGACGACGACATGCTCCAGCTCACCGAGCTGGACGACGGCAAAGGCGGATCCTCTGAGATGAAGGCGCCGCAAAACGGCAAGGAACTGGAAGCGGTTTACGAAATTCCGGTGCAGGTCTCGGCCGTACTCGGCAAGGCGACGATGCAAGTCAGCCAGTTGCTGAAGCTCGGCCGCGGTGCCGTGGTCGAACTCGACCGCAAGGTCGGCGAGGCGATCGATATCTATGTCAACAACCGCCTGGTGGCGCGCGGAGAGGTCGTCGTCGTCGATGACCGGCTGGGCGTCACCATGACGGAAATCGTCAAGGCCGAGCGGTCGTGATCGGACTGCGATGGAGATGTCGTTGAGCGAAAGCCCCAGCGAAATCAGGCCCTCGGCTGTCGCGGCGGACGAGACGATAACGCTGCCGCCGGCTCCGGTGCACGAGCGCGATCTCGGCACCTGGGTCGGTTTTGGCGCGGCATTCCTGTTGCTGCTGAGTGCCATGGTGCTGGGTGGCTCGCTGCCGGCCTATGCCGACATGCCGGCTTTTCTCATGGTGTTCGGCGGCACCGCGGCGGTGACGGCGGCGAGCTTCAGCGTCGAGGAAATGGCGAATCTGCCCCGGGTGCTGGCGACCGTTCTCCGGCGTGGCGTGCCGCGCAGCGGCGCGGCGGCGCGGCGTCTTCTGGCACTGGCCGAGCAGGCCCGGCGCACCGGTTTTCTGGCGCTTGAGGATCTGCTGCCCCGGCTCAAGGACGATCGCTTTCTGGTCAAGGCGATCGCCTACGTCATCGACAATGCGACGCCCGATCAAATCGAGGGCGCGCTACGCACCGAGCTTCAGGCGATGCTCGTCCGCCACCGGTCGAGTGCCGATGTGCTGCGGCGCGGCGGCGAGGTGGCACCGGCCATGGGGCTGATCGGCACGCTGGTCGGACTCGTTCAGATGCTGGCGAATCTCAATAATCCGGCCAGTCTCGGCCCGGCCATGGCGGTCGCCATCCTGGCGACGTTGTACGGTGCGGTGCTGGCCAACATGGTTCTGCTGCCGCTGGCGGCGAAGCTCGACCGCAACAATCAGGCCGAGGCCCTTGTCGCCAATCTCACCATCATGACCGCGATCTCGATCGCCGGCCATGATAGCCCGCGCCGACTGGAAGTGATGCTGAACAGCATCTTGCCGCCGGCCGAGCGTATCGTTTATTTCGACTAGCCGAGGACCGCGCACCCCGCGGGAGGGTATCACCATGCGTCTACTCATCGTCGGCCCGCTCTCGGGCTATATCAGTGCCGCCGGCAAGATCGCGCTCACGCGCGGTGCCAAAGTGGCACAGGTGGACGATATCGACCGAGCCATGGCGGCACTGCGGGCGGGGCAGGGTGCCGATCTGATCATGATCGACGTCAAACTCGATGTCGGAAAGCTGATCCAGGCGCTCAAGGCCGAACGCATCCATGTCACCGTGGTGGCGTGCGGCATCGGCAACGATGCCGGTGCCGCCGTGCGGGCGATCAAGGCCGGCGCCAAGGAATATATCCCGTTGCCGCCCGATGCCCGGCTGATCGCCTCGGTGCTTGAGGCGGTGGCCGACGAGAGCCATGCGTTGGTGTTCCGTGATCCGGCGATGGCCCAACTGCTGCGCTTGGCCGAACAGATCGCGCCCTCGGATGCGAGCGTGCTGATCACCGGCGAAAGCGGTACCGGCAAGGAGATCCTGGCGCGGTTCCTGCACCGCAAGAGCCGCCGATCCAATAATGCCTTCATCTCGATCAATTGCGCGGCGATCCCCGAACAATTGCTGGAAAGCGAGCTGTTCGGCCATGAAAAAGGCGCCTTCACTGGCGCCGTCGCCCGCCGTCTCGGCAAGTTCGAGGAGGCGAATGGCGGCACATTGCTGCTTGATGAAATCACCGAAATGCATCCGCGCTTGCAGGCCAAACTGCTGCGCGCGATTCAGGAGCGCGAGATCGACCGGGTCGGCGGCAGCCAGCCGGTCAAGATCGATATCCGCGTGATGGCGACCTCGAACCGCGATCTCGACGAGGCGGTGCGCCAGGGTCAGTTCCGCGACGATCTCTATTTCCGCCTGAACGTGGTCACGTTGCGCGTGCCGGCATTGCGCGAGCGGCTACAGGATATCGAAACCCTGTCGGACCATTTCGCCCGCAAATATGCCGACCATAACGGCTATGAATTCCGGGGTATCGGCGATGCGGCGCGCCGCCTGCTGCTTGGCCATCACTGGCGCGGCAATGTCCGAGAGCTGGAAAACACGATCCACCGCGCGGTGCTGCTGGCCGGTGGCGGGATGATCGAATCCGATGCATTGCTGCTGACCGGCGGCCGGCTGGGGCCAGATCCGGTCCGCCCGGCCACGGCCAGTGCCGCCATGCCGAGGGACGGCGCACAGGTCGGCACGATGGTCGGGCGCACGGTGGCGGATGTCGAGCGCGATCTCATCATCGAGACGCTTCAGCATTGTCTGGGCAACCGCACCCATGCGGCCGGCATTCTCGGCATCTCGATCCGCACGCTGCGTAACAAGCTTCAGCAATACAAGCAGGAAGGGCTGTCGGTCCCCGTGCCCGGCGAGCCCGAAGTGGCGCGGGCTTGAGGGCTAGGCAAACATGGCCGAACTAACCACCAGCACCAGCCAGGCCCTCGCCCTTTCGACCGGGACGAGCCGCATGCCGTCCTGGCTTGGGCCGGTGCAGAAGGCCGTGCTGCGCGGCGAGGTGTTCCTGGCGTTTGGCGTCATAGCGCTGCTGGTCGTGCTGATTCTGCCGATGCCGCCATGGTTGCTCGATATGTCGCTGGCGCTGTCAATGACCATGTCGGTGCTGATCCTGATGCTCGTGCTGTTCATCGAACGGCCGCTCGAATTCTCCAGCTTTCCGATCGTGCTGCTGGTCTCGACGATGCTGCGGCTGGCGCTCAACATGGCGTCGGTGCGGCTGATTCTGGGCCATGGTCATGAGGGTACGCGGGCGGCGGGCGGCATCATCGAATCCTTCGGCAATTTCGTCATGGGCGGCAATTACGTCATCGGCGTGATCGTGTTCGCGATCCTGGTGACGGTGAATTTCATGGTCATCACCCGCGGCTCCGGCCGCATCGCCGAGGTGGCCGCCCGCTTTACCCTCGATGCCATGCCCGGCAAGCAACTGGCGATCGACGCCGATCTGGGCTCGGGCCTGATCGACGAGACCACCGCCAAGAAGCGGCGCGCCGATCTCGAAGGCGAAAGCAATTTCTTCGGTGCGATGGACGGCGCTTCGAAATTCGTGCGTGGCGACGCGATCGCCGGCCTGATCATCACCGCGATCAACATCATCGCCGGCCTGATCATTGGCATTGTCCAGCGCGGCATGCCGGTCGGCCAGGCGCTCAGCACCTATACGCTGCTGACCGTGGGCGACGGGCTGGTCTCGCAGATCCCGGCGATCATCGTCTCGCTGGCCGCGGGCATCATGGTGTCCAAGGGCAATATCCAGAATTCGATCGACCGGACATTGTTCCACCAATTCTCGGCATATCCGGCAGCACTCGGCATGGTGTCGTTCCTGGCGGCGTCGCTGGCGCTGCTGCCGGGCGTGCCGTTCCTGCCCTTCGTTTTTTTCGCCGGGCTGACCGGCTGGTCCGCATGGCGCCTGCCGCGGATGCGTGCCGCACAAGCCACGGCGACGCAGGCGGCGGCGGACGCTGCGGCTCCGGTGGCGCCGGTCAAGGAGGAGCCGATCGCGACCGCGCTCCAGATCGACCTGTGCCGGCTCGAACTCGGCTATGGCCTCCTGCCGTTGGTCAATGACGAGCGCGGCAATCGGCTGACCGACCAGATCAAGGCGCTCCGGCGTCAGCTTGCCGCCGATATGGGCTTCGTCATGCCGGCGGTACGCATCCAGGACAATCTCCAGCTAGCGTCCAACACTTATGTCATCCGGATCAAAGAGATTGAAGCCGGTCGCGGCGAACTTCGACCGCACATGCTGCTGGTCATGGACCCGCGCGGCGAGCCGATCACGCTGCCGGGCGAGGCCACGGTCGAGCCGACCTTCGGCCTGCCGGCGCTCTGGGTCGCTGATCATCTGCGCGAGGAGGCAACGTTCCGCGGCCTGACAGTGGTCGATCCGCAGACCGTCATCACGACTCATCTGACCGAGCTGATGAAGGACAATATGGCGGAACTCCTGTCCTATACCGAGACGCAGAAATTGCTGCTGGAGCTGGACAAGGAGCATCAAAAACTGATCGCGGAACTGATCCCGACGCTGATTTCGACTGGCGGCGTACAGCGCGTGCTGCAAAACCTGTTGCATGAACGGATTTCGATCCGCGATCTGGCGACCATCCTCGAAGGCGTGGCCGAGGCGTGCGGCTATACCCGCAACATCACCTCGATCACCGAACATGTCCGCTCGCGCCTCGCCCGCCAGATCAGCGATGCCAATATGAGCGATGCCGGCTATATCCCACTGGTAACTCTGTCGCCACAATGGGAGCAGGCCTTCGCCGAATCGATCGTCAGCCATGGCGAGGACAAGCAGCTGTCCATGGCGCCGAGCCGCTTGCAGGAATTCATCGTCGCGGTGCGCCAGGCGTTCGACCGCTTCGCCATGGTCGGCGAAAGCCCGGCGCTGCTGACCAGCCCGACGGTACGTCCCTATGTCCGCTCTATCGTGGAGCGATTCCGCCCGACCACGGTGATCATGTCGCAGAACGAGGTTCACCCCAAGGCCCGCATCAAGACATTGGGGCAAATCTGATGATGACCTGCTTTCATTACCTTCCCGGAGTGCGGCCCGATGCGGCTTAGGACGCTGATCGCCCCTACCATGGGGCAGGCCATGGACATGTTGCGGCGGGAGCTGGGCGACGACGCCATCATCGTCTCGACCGAACACACCGATCACGGCATCAAAATCGTCGCCGCCCTCGAAGAGAGCGAGTCGGAGGTGCCGAATATCGGCACTGTCGTGGCCGATCCGCTGGGCGGCGGCCCGATCGATGATCCGATCGATCTGGTTCACGAAGCCCTGCTGCTGCACGGGTTGCCCAACCGGCTGCTGGAAAAACTGATTGATGCCAGCTTCATCGTCGGCGCCGACGATCCGATCGAGGCATTGGCCGGAGCACTCGGCCAGCTTTACGGCTTTTCTCCGCTGGCGCTGCCGCGCGGACCCAACCAGCCTCTCATGCTGTTCGGGGCGCCGGGCGCCGGCAAGACCGTGAGTGTCGCCAAGCTCGCCGCCCGCGCGGTCTTCGCCAAGCGCAAGGTGCGGCTGATCACGACCGACACAATCCGCGCCGGCGGCGTCGAGCAGCTGGAGGTTTTCGGTCGGATCATGAAATTGCCACTGCACATCGCCGAAACCGACCGCCAATTGGCGCGTTTGGTCGAAAGTGCGGCACCCGACGAATTCGTGCTCATCGACACGCCCGGCGTCAATCCGTACTCGGCGCGCGACATGGCCGAATTGACGGGGCTCGCCAAGGCGGTCACGGCCGAGCCGCTGCTGGTCATGGCGGCCGGCGGCGACGTTGTCGATTCGATGGAACAGGCGCAAGAATTTGCCGCACTCGGAATCTCGCGTATGCTGGTCACGAGACTTGACATGGTGAGGCGCCTCGGCAGCATGCTTGCGGCGGCCGACGCGGCATCGTTGGCATTCAGCGATTGCAGCATGACACCTGCCGTTGCCGACGGATTAAATCCGATCGATCCTATGGGACTAGCTAAAATGCTCATGCCTGAATCCGTCCCGCATTCGACCGTGCAACAGGTCACACGAGGTATCCGATCATGATCGTTCCGCTCGACCTCCCGCATAACGCGGCAGCCGTCAATCCGGCGCGGTCGAATCTGATCGCGGTCGCCTCCGGCAAAGGCGGCGTCGGCAAGACCTGGTTTTCCATCACGCTCGCCCACGCGCTGGCACGGGCCGGCAAGAGAGCGCTGCTGTTCGACGGCGATCTGGGCCTCGCCAACGTCGATGTTCAGCTCGGCGTGACGCCGCGCCGCGACCTCGGCACTTTCCTGGCGGGCCAGACGACCCTGGGCGAAACCGCCTCGCGCTACGATCCCGGCGGATTCGACGTCATCGCCGGCCGTTCCGGTTCCGGTTCGCTGGCTCAGGTCGCCCCATCGCGGCTCGCCGCCTTGCGCAGCGATCTGCAAATCCTGTCGATGCAGTATGATTACGTCATTATGGATATGGGCGCCGGCATCGAGCGCACGGTGCGGTCCTTCGCGACCCAGGCCAAATTCTGTTTTGTCGTGACGACCGACGAGCCGACTGCGATCACCGATGCCTATGCCTTCATCAAGGTGACGACGGCGGAGCGACCCAACGCCGACATGCGGCTGATCATCAATATGGCGTCTTCGGTTCGTGAAGGAGAGCGCACTTACGCGATCTTGAAAAAGGCCTGTCACGAATTCCTCAAGGTCGATGTCGAACTGGGCGGCATCATTCGCCGCGATCTGCATGTGCGCGAGAGCATCCGGAAGCAGACCTCGCTCCTGACCCGCTTCCCGAACAGCGAGGCGGCGACTGATATCCAGGCCATCGTCGCGCGGCTTCAGACCGGCCAATAGCGTTGCGGGGGCGGCGATGTCCTCGCTGACCGGTCCAGGACCGCTTCCGCCGCTTTTGACCAATCCGGTGGTGACCACGGCCGGCGGAACGCCGATCGTGTTGAACATCCTGGCAGCACGGGCGGTCGATCAACTGGCCCGCCCGCTGATCGATACCCTGCAAGGCGCGTCGAACGCTGGCAGTGTCATTACCGGTACGGTCGAAGCGACATCGTCCGATGGCACGCTAACCGTGCTCACGCCGAACGGAACTTCGATCACCGTCCATCATCCGCCGGAATTACCGCTCGAACTGGGCACCAAGGTGGTGCTGCGCCTGATCCCGACCGCCTCGGCGCCCCAGGCGCTGCTGCTTGCCGTCAATGGTCGCCCGGTCCTCGCCCGCACTGCGCCGGCGCCGTCCGATGCGCCGCCGCCTGCACCGTTTCCGGCGATCGGAACGACCGCTATTACCGCTCGTGCGCCGCCGCCGTCTCCGGCACTCGCCAATACGGCGGTCGCCGCTTCGCTCATCGCCACGATCAGCCTTGAGGACGAGGCGGTGATCGAAGCCACATTGAGCGAGGATTGGTTGGTATCGGCCAGCGCCACGGACAAGATCGCCGCGCCGGAAGATGCCGGATCGAAGATGATCGCGGTATTGATCCGGCCGGCCCCGGCCAAGCTCGGTCAATTGCCGGTGCCCAATGGGACACGCTATCTCGTCACGCTGCGCGGTGCCGACAGTGCCGCTCCCCCAGCCGCAATCCGCCCTCCGACCGTCGCGGCACCGGCGGCGATTTCCGCGGTTTCAACCGGACCCGCGCCGCGCCCGGCTGCAACCCCGCTTGCCGTTATCGTCA
>JAXDMU010000148.1:0-10503 GCA_034665905.1 Aliidongia sp.
CCGGCCAGAATCAGCGGCACGATCACCAGCACCACGTCGCGCGGCCGGCGCAGCATCGCTGCGAGCACGCACGTGATGCCGATCAGCGCATAGATCGAGGCGATCAGGAAGGCGTGGCTGACCGTGCGGCCGGTCTCCAGGATCAACACCGGGCCGCCGGTGGCGCCGGGGGCGAGGCGGCGCACGGCATCGACGAAGCGGGCGAGCGTCTCCGGGTCGCGGATGTTGGCCTTGGCGTTCACCTCAAGCCGGGCGCGGTTGTCCGGGGCGAGCCAGCGGGATTTGAACTCGTCGGGCATGGTCTCGATGGTGAGCGGCCCGGCGGTCATCGCGACGCGCAGCGCCTTCACGCGCCCCTCGATGCCGCCGACCAGCGTTTCGCGCAAGCGCCCGACATCGCCACCGCCCGGCAGGCTGAGAAACCGGGTCAGCGCCGCGGCCAGATGGCGGCCCGGCTCGGCGATCGGTGCGTCGGGTCTGTCCAGAAAGGTCGTCAGATGCGCCAGGAAATGCTCGGTCGCCGCTCGTTCGGCGGCGGCATCGGGTGGCGGCACCTGATTGCTCTCGTCGAGAATCGGCCCGAGGAACAACTGCATCTGGCTCAGAATATCGAGCTTGGCCGGCTGGTCGTCCGGCACGAAGCTGGCGAGCGACAGCACGCGGCCGACTTCCGGCAGCATCTGAAGCCGATCGGCCAGCTTTTCGGCCGCGGCCAGATCGGGCATCAGCAATTCGATGCTGGGCGCGGTGTCTGGGTCATTCACCAGTTCGAGCGCGGTCGCGACCGGCGCGAGTTTCGGGCTTTGCAGATCGAGCGGATCGGCATCGAAGCGCAGCGCCGGGATGCTGGCCAGTGCGGCGATGCCGAGCAGCGAGGCCACCGTCAGCACGAGGCGCGGATGGCGCTGGAGCCAGCGGTCGCCGGGCGACGCCCAGGCAAAGCCGGCCGCCTCGGCCCGGCCGCGGCTCGGCAGCACGGCGAGCAGCGCCGGCAACACGGTCAGATTGGCGAGGAGCGCGATGATCATGCTGGTGCCGGCGATCAGACCCAGTTCCGAGACACCCTGATAATCCGTCGGCAGAAAGGAATAGAAGCCGACCGCGACGGCGGCCGCCGCGAGGCCAAGCGGCGCACTGATGCTGCGCGCGGTGCGGGCCAGGGCGGTGCCGACATCGGCCGTGCCGTGCGCGCGGGAAAGCTCATGCAGTTCGGCCCGCCAGCGCATCGAGAACTGGATGCCGAAATCGACGCCGAGCCCGATGAACAGCACGGCAAACGGCACCGAGACCATGTTGAGCGTACCGACCGCCGCCGCCGCGAAACCCGCGGTCACCAGCAGCCCGAAGATCAGCGTGACCACGATCGCCGCGATCGCCCAGGGGGCCCGCAAACCGATCAGCATGATGACCACGACCAGCACCAGCGACAGCGCGGTCGTCACCCCGGCGCCCTCGACGACCGAGCCGAACTGGGCGTCGTTCAGCGGCACGTCGCCGGTCAGCCGGACCCGCACGCCCTGCTCGGCCAGATGGAGCGAGACGGCCAGGTCCATGATGGTCCGGTCGGCCTCGGCGCCCGGTTCGAGCGCGCTGTAATCCAGCTTGGGCTGAACCTGGATGAAATGGCGCAGCATCTCGGGCCGCGGCGCCTCGCCGGTCATGAGGCGGCCCCAATCAACCGCATGGGGCTGCCCGTCGGCCACGGAGAGCGTGGCGGCGGCAAAGGAATCCATCGGCCCGCCCAACCGCTCGGCCGCCGCCTCGCCATGCTCCAGACCTTGCAGCGCCTGATCGAACACGGTGAAGAGGCCGCGCAGGCTGGGATCGGCGCTCAAGGGTCCGAGCAGCGGCTCAGCCTCGGCAATCTGGTTGGACAGTTGGCCCAGCGCCTCGGCCGGCAGAAACAGCAGGCCGTAGCGGTCGAAGAAGGCGCCGCCATCGGGCCGGTACACCGTCAAGAACAGATCCGGGCGCCGCTTCATCGCCTCGGTCAGCGCCACCGTGCCGGCCTCGACCGCATCGGCTGACGCGCCGTCAAGCACCACGGCCGTCTGATTGACGCTCAGCGGAAACGCCTGATCGAACGCGACGCTCTGCTTGCGCCAGGGCAGATCGGGTGAAAACAGCTTGCTGGTGTCGGTGTTCACGCCGAGCGACGTCGCGGCATAGACGCCGCTCAGCCCCGCCGCCAGCGTCGCGAGCGCAAGCACCGTCCAGGCCCGCCGCCGACAGAGTTCGACAAGGGCCAGTAAAGTTCGGATCACGGTCTGGATGCCCCCCGGAGTCCCGTCAGAAGGTCAGGCCGATACGCACGCCGATATCGTTCAGCCCTTCGTTGCGCATCGCCAGATCGGCATTGGAAATGTGGTTGTAGCTGAGCGCGATCGACCAGTTCGGGGTGAAGTGATAGCCAAGATCGAGATCCTCGCGGAACAGCACATTGGAGCCGAGCGATTTTTCGCGCTGCGATTCGACCGGACCGGTGACGTTGATATGGCCGTTGTTCAGACCGCCGCCCAGCGTGCCGCTGACATAGAAGCCGTCGCCGCTGGCCAGCACGTTATGCAGAAAGGTCCAGGTCCAGGTCGGCCCGAAATAGATCTGATCGGTCTGGCCGTTGGTATTGACCAGCCCGCCCAGCGTCGGGCGCGGCGAGCCGATGATGCCGAGAAAATCGGGCGATGCGAACAGTACTTCGAGGCCGATATCCTCGCCATGCTCCTTCTGGTGCCCGAGCACGCTGGCATCATGCTCATAGACGCCGAGTTGGACTTCATCGATGAGACCGTCGGCCTGGGCGCTGCCCGGCAAGGCGGCTGCAAGCGCCGACGCAAGGCCGGCGATGGCGAAACTGAAACGGAGCATAGGGCCTCGCTGGATGGGGGCGAACGGATAAGTATGCACACGGTAACGAGTGACGCGCCAGAGTGCCAGCATATCAGTACCGCGGCACCCGACTGGGGACCGTCGCACGCGGGCCATTTCGTCGCGGGGCGTAAGGAATGCCGAGCATACCTATTACGTTATAGCCAGGGCGGCATGCTATGTTTCCGGCCCGGAGGATCGGCGTGATGGCAAGAATGATGTGGCGGGCTTTGGCAGGGGTTTTCGCCTTGAGTCTGGCGATCCCGAACTTCGGCACCGCGCAGGAAGTAACGGCAATCGCCACGGATGGCGGCGGGTCGGCGCAGCTTGCGGCGATCCTGGCGCCGGTGGCGCTCTATCCCGACCCGGTGCTGAGCAATATCCTGGCCGCCTCGACCTATCCGCTGGAAGTGGTCGAGGCCGCGCGCTGGGTGGCCGATCCGGTCAATGCCGACCTGACCGGCGACGCTCTGCTGGCGGCACTTCAGCAAAAGGATTGGGATCCGACCGTCAAATCGCTGGTACCGTTTCCGCCGATTCTGAAGCTGATGAACGATCAGCTCGAATGGACCCAGCAATTGGGCAACGCGTTCCTGGCGCAGCAGGGCGCGGTCATGGACACGGTCCAGAGCCTGCGTCGGCAAGCGCAGTCGGCGGACGGGCTGGTTTCGACGCCGCAGCAAATCGTGCGAAACGACGAAGGCTCGATCGAAATTCAGCCGGCCAATTCCCAACAGGTGGCAATTCCGGCCTACGATCCGTCCGTGGTCTATGGCACCTGGCCCTATCCCGAAGCGCCGCCTGCGGCCTTCACCGCCTATGAGCCGGGCGACTACAATGACGCCTATGCCGGCGGTTGGTTTTTCGGCCCGCCGGTCGTGCTGATCGAGCCGGTCTGGTTCTGGGGCCGCTTTGATTGGCGCGACCATCGCCTCGCAATGGACGGCGATCGGCTGGGCCGGCTCAATCCCCATCGCGGCTATGTCGCCAACTCAACCTGGCAGCATGATCCGGCCCATCGTCGCGGCGTTGCCTATCACGATGGTGGCGTCCAACAGCATTTTCAGCCGGGTGGCGCGCCCTCGCCACACCGGCTGCCGATGATTTTCACCGGAGACACGTCGAACGAGCTGCGAGCGCAATCCGCACCGCCGCGGATGCCAGGCGGTGCGCCCCCCGCCGTCAACCGCCCGCCGGTCTTACCCGCGACGGCCCCCCGCCAAGGTGTCCCGGTTCAGGCCCCGGTTCGCCCGCCAGTGGTCCAGACTCCGCATCCGATCGTTCCAGGTCAATACCGCGTGCAGCCGATGCCACAGCAGCAGGTTCCGGTGCTGCCGGCCCAGTACGCAGCACCGGCCGCGCGCCCGCAAGCTGTCGCCCGTCCACAAGGGCAGCCCGTCGCCCGTCCGCAGGTGGGCGCGGTCGCAGGCGAGGGCCGGCCGGCGCACTGAGAACCGGTCAGGCCCGGTAACAGACCCGCAGCCCGCCCCACAGCCGGCCGTCGACCTTGATCGGTGCCGAGGCGTCCTTCATCAGGGCGAAGACCCCGCCGCCCATGTCGCGCCGATAGGTTTGCAGCAGAAACGACTTGGTGTTCTTGCTGACCGCGGCGGCGGTCTTGTCCTGATAGACACGCCGGTTCCGGCCGTTGGCAGCATTCCAGACCGGATCGCCGCCGTGCGGCTTGCGGAATTGCGGATTGTGGCTGGGGATCATCTGATTGTGATCGGTGCAGGCGCAAAACACCACGCGCTCGTCGAAACTGAGCACCGGATCATGGATCGGCGCCAGCGCGCGATCGAGAAACTCCATGTAATGCGTCATGTATTGCTGCGGATTGGTACCGCGTATCGGCACCAATTTCTTGTCGAACAGCTCCGCCGCGGTAATTTCGCCCGCGGTAATTCCGGCGGCAAAGCGCGCCTCGATCTGGGCGGCGACCTCCATCGCCTTGCGGATGAATTTGGTGTCGACGGTCTCGTAGCCGGCATTCACGGTCATCGCCATGATGTTTTCGCTCAGATCCAGGATCTTGTCGACGCGGCGCGACGCAGTTTGCAGGGCCGCGCTCGACCGCTCCACCGAATCGACAAGACCGGTCACGGTCCCTGCGAAGGTGCTACAGCGTTCCGCGATGTCGCGGGTCTCCTCGGCGATCTGGCCGACATTTTCGTTTACTTCGGTGACCGCCTCGCCGACCGTGCGCATCGCTTGGCCGATCGAGGTGGTGCTGCGCACGACGATCTCGGCGCGCGACACGCCCTCGCTGCTGTGGGCGCGCAGCCGGCGCAGTTCGCCGCCCAGTTCCGAAAGCGTCACGTCGATCTGCGCGGTCGCGGCACTCGTCTGCTTGGCGAGCTGCTTGACCTCGTCGGCGACCACTGCGAAACCGCGCCCTGCCTCGCCCGCGCGGGCCGCCTCGATCGTCGCGTTCAGGGCCAGCAGATTGGTCTGGCGCGCGATGGTGTTGATGTTGCCGGCGACCTGGCTGATGCGCTGCATCGCCGTTTCCAGCCCGGCGAGCTGCGCGCCGATAATCCGAACCGATTCGACCAATTCGGTGATCGTGGACAGCGCCGTCTCGACCTCGCCATTCGAACTGGCGACATTGTCGCGCGCGACCGCCGCCCTGGTCAGGGTCAGGGCGGCCTTCTCGGCGATGCGCTGATTGCCGGTGACGAGCGTACCGGTCGATTCCCGCAGCGTTCCGGAAAGCTCGGTCTGGCCCACCACCAAGCCGCTGACCTGCTGCACATCTCCGGCGACGTCAGCGATCTCGACGGCGAGCCTGCCGACATCGGTGGCGATGTCGGCGACCACCTGGGCGGCGTTTTCCGTCTGATCGGCCACTATTTCATTCCTCCCCGGGGAATATATTTGGCTAAAGTTACCAGAGATGCGAAGCCATTCGCCAATAAATTTTGTGGTACGTTGCGCCGATCCTGGGTTGTCAACGCGCTGGTCGCCACATCGGATAAATTACCGGTCCGTGCGGGATCGCCAATTCGCCTTGCGGCTCGAAGCCGAATGCGGCGTAGATCGGCACATTTTCCCGCTTGCTTGCTTCGAGATAGGCGGGTTGGTGGGCTGCATCGATCCGGGCCAGCCGGTGACGCAGGGCGATGCCGCCGAAGCCCTTGCCCTGGCGATGCGGATCGGTTCCCAACACCATGAGATACCAATGGGGCTCGATCGGATGGTGCCGCTCCAAGATGGCGAGGAACCGCAAGGCGCGGGCGGCACCGCGAAAGCCGTAGATGCTGAGAAGGGCGGCCAGATGGCGCAGGATCTCCCGGAGGGGGATGTCGGTCTTGCCGGGCGGGCGCCACAGCCCGGCCGTCTCGCCGCCGGTCGTGACATCGCAGCCGCCGAACGGTAAGGCGCTGTCGAGCAGCAGCCCGAAGAGCCGCGGCAGCTTGCGCAGCCGATCGGCCGGGTCCGGGAACATGAACATCATGACCGGATCCTCGGCAAAGGCCCGCGCCAGCATGGTGCTGACCGTCGCCCGATCAGCGGTGTCGATCGGGCGGGCTCCTATACCCGCGCGTCCATCGCTCGCCGCGCCCGCCATTGGGCGGGCTTAATCCGCCGTGCCGAACTGGAAATCGGCTTGCGGCAGGAGAAAGCCGCTGCCGCCGGCATCGAAGGCCCGCGCGATCTCCTCGTCCTGGGCCATCATGGTGCTCGAATCCAGCATCGAGAACTCGATCACGCCCATGTCGGTGAACGCCTTCTGCACTTTCGGGCCCCACAGCCCGATATCCTTGACGATCGGCACGATGCGGCTGAACAGAAAGCGCCGGAACATCTTCATGCTCTCGGAGTGGGTGACGTGCTCCATGCATTCCTTCTTGGGCAGCCCGGTCACCTCCCCCAGTTCCTCCGACAGAAACCGGTCGCGCATGTGGTAGCACCCTTCGACGACGAATTCCTCATTGACCCAAGCCGCCAGCGGATTGCGCGAATCGGTGCGAATCCCCTGGAACGCCGCCAGCGCCAACCCTTGCAGCAATCGCGAATAGGCTTCGACATAGCGCGCTTCGTCGATGACCTGGGTCGCCGCATAGAATTTGGCGTCGATATGATCGGGCATCTGCATCGGGTTTTCGGGATCGAGGTTCTGGCTCCAATCGATGCGATCGGCCGCGTCCCACTGGTTCTTCTTGCCCTTGTCATAGAGCTTGAGCAGCGAGTCGCGTCCATCCTCATATTCCCAGCGCAGCACGGGCTGGGTCTGGCCGTTCACCACCCAATCGGTCTGATCCACCGGCAAAGCATAGCGCAATTCAGTGCTCATCAAATCCTCCCGCAGACCGACATGCCCGAATCATGTTGCGATTATTGCGCCCGCGCGGAGGATCGGTCAATCGGCCTCAACCTATTGGTGTGCCAGAGGCACGGCGCAAAATTACGCCGCGCCTGCCCCGTCATGCCGTTTTGACGCCGGCGATGAAGCTGCCGACTTCGGCGCTCAAACCCTGGGCTTCGGTGGAGAGTCCGTGGGCGGCGGTCTGGATCTGCTTGGCCGCGGTTCCGGTCGTCGAGGACGCTTCGCGCACGGCCGCGATGGTGCCGGTCAATTCCTCGGTGCCCTTGGCCGCTTCGGCCGCACTCCGCGCGATTTCCGATGTTGCGACCTGCTGCTCGTCGATCGCGATGGCGATGGCGACGGCGATGTCGGACATTTCGGAAATCGTCCGGCCGATATTGCCGATCGCCGTCACGGTCTTGGCGGTCAGGTCCTGGATCTCACTCACCTGGCCTTCGATTTCGCCGGTCGCTTTGGCGGTCTGATTGGCCAGCGATTTGACTTCCGAGGCGACGACGGCGAAACCCTTTCCCGCTTCGCCGGCGCGCGCCGCCTCGATTGTCGCATTGAGCGCCAGCAGATTGGTCTGCCCGGCGATGGTGGAAATCAGTTGCACGACGTCACCGATGCGCTGCGCGCTATCGGACAGCGAACGAACCGTTTCGGCCGTCGCCGTCGATTCGTTCAGCGCGCGTTCGGCGATATTGCGCGAGTTGGCGACCCGGCGGCCGATATCCCGCACCGTACCCGACAATTGCTCCGTTGCAGCGGCCACGGTCTGGACGTTCGACGAGGTCTGCTGTGCTGCCACGGCGACGATGCTTGATTGCCGATTGGTCTGCTCCGCCGCCGCCGCCATGGAATGCGAGGTCGCCTGCATGCCGGTCGCGGCACTTTCGAGCGACTTCACCAAAAGTGCCACCTTTTCCTCGAACTGATGGACCAGCCGGTCGAGCGCGATGGTCCGGCGCTCCTTGATTTTCTGGTCTGCCTCCTGCGCCGTTGCCAGCGCCCGCGCCCGCGCCGATGTCTCCTTGAACGCCCCGACCGCGCGCACGATCTCGGCAACCTCGTTGGTGCCCACGGCCGGGGGAATGATGATGTCGAGATCGCCTTCGGCCAATTTCGACATGCGCTGGGTCAGGACGCGTAACGGCCGCACCGACTGGATATTCCACAGCGCGAGCACGCCGCCGATCAGCACCGCCAAGCCGCACCACAACATCATCACGATTTGAAAGCCGTCGGTGATCTCGCGCGTCTGCTTGCCGATGGCCCGATTGCGGTTTTCTTCGAAATCGATGAACTTGTTGATCGCAGCCAGCCATTCGATGAAGGCGGGGCGGGCTTCCTGCATGAGAATCGGCTTGGCACCATCCAGATTGCCTTTCCGGACGGCCGCGACGACCTTGTCGATCAGGGGCAGCGTATGGGTCTGGATGCGCTTCATATCGGCCTGGATCGCCACTTCTTCGGGCGACGTATCCGTTCGTTCGGTCAGCATTTTGTCCAGCGGGTCTTCGGACTTCTTGTAGAAGGCGGCCAGCCGGTCGATGTCTTCGACGATGCCATCCAGTTCGCTCGTCGGCGCCAGGACGACATCGCGCACCCGGATGGCCCGGTCATGCACGCTGCCCCGGAAATTGATCGCATAGCGCTGCTTGACGCTGTTGACGTCATTGATCGTCGTTAGCTGGGCGTTGACCGTGCCGACACGCGAGATCCCGAAGGCGGACAGCCCGATCATCAGCAGCAGGATCAAAGCGAAGCCCACAATTTGCCGAGCGGTGATCGTCGTATTGTTCAGCCAGCCCATCGAAATCCCCAATAACAAGCATTGAAAGAAATTTTGCGCGATCGCCTACAGCTTGGAGCGGTAGCGCTCCGGTACTGCAATAAACCAGAAACTTCCTACGGCGGACCTTAAAATAGCGACAATCTGGTTATCGACGATTTAATTAAAGCTTGCTTTATCGCAAAGGCGCGCCACCGGTGCCGGCCTCGACTCATTTCTTCGGATCTTCGCGGGCCGGGCCCGGCGCGTCGAACAAGAACATCCGGCGCAGAAAGCCGGGGGCGAACGTACTTAGCGGATTGACGGCGATGGCGGGATGGTCGATCTGGCCGCTCAAGCGGAAATTCACGGCAAACAGGCCCTGGCCTTCGCCGCCCAGCAGCAGATCGCCGAGGATCGGCACGTTGCCGAGCGCGCCGTTCAACATGTAGGCCGGAACCAGCGTGCCGTCGAGATCGACGTGGCCGGCAGTGAAATCGAAATCGCCCCGTTCGACATTGACCGCCAGTGCGCTGCCAAAGGCGCGGGCATGGCTGAGACTCAGCTTGCCGTCATGAAGCGACAATTCAGCCTTCAGGGCGTTGAACGGAATGCCGTCGCCATTCAGCATGGTCTCGATCGACGACAGCGAGGCGACCGACAGCAGCCGTACCATGAAAGGTGCACCGGTAAAGCGATAATCATTGCCTTCGGCGTGGCCGGAAAAGCGGCGCCCGTTACCTTCGCGCACGGAACGGCCGGAAATGGTCAACCGGCCGCCGACCACATCGCTGGAGACATCGGCCACCCTCAGCAGTGCGCCGAAATCGTCAGTGCTCAGAACGAAGGCGCCACCGGTATCGACCGGGTCGAGCCGGAAGTCCAGCTTGCCGCCTTTGACGACATTGGCGATGATTTTCGCCTGCGTGAGGCCATGGTCGGCCACGGTCGCCGTAAGCCGCGCGTTGGCGAGCGCCCGGTTCGGGCCAAGCACGATCTGTTCGGCCGCAACATCGAGATCGACCGTAGGCCCGGTGTCCGGATGCGGCGTCGCGGGTTGATCCTTGAACCGCTTCAGCATTTCGCCGAGATCGACGACCGGGCCGCGCAGCCCGACCCGCCAGACATCGCCGCTGCGCCCGATCGTCAAGGCGGCATCAGTCTCACCCAGCCGGAATTTCGGTGCCACGACGTCGGTCAATCGGCCATCTGCGCCGAACCCGAGCCCGCCCTTGATCTCGAGCCGCGGCCCGTGCAGCACGAGATCCTTGAGTTGGGTCGGGTGGCCGTCGACGAACTCGACGGTGAAATCGGCATGGGCCGGCTGGCCCGGCGGTTTGTGCCAACCGACTTCGTCCACAGCCAGCGTCGCGGCCGCCAGGTCGAGAGCGACGGTGGCTTGCGTGCGATGATCGTCCAACTCGGCATAGACCAGATCGGTGCCGACCGGACCACGCAGATTGTCGGGCAGCAGATCGAGCCCGAAGCGCTTGCGGGCGGCCTCGTCGAACCAGGTCTTGACATGGGTCTCGGCCCGCCGCCCCACCGACCCGGA
>JAXDMU010000149.1:0-4090 GCA_034665905.1 Aliidongia sp.
GGGCAGAGTACCTATTCACTCCTGCCGGCCGCTGACCCGATCGGCACGCTGGGCTATTTCGTCAGCCATACTGACCTGACGGCCCTTCCGTCTCCGTCGGAGGCTGCCTATGAAGCCATCCACGACCTGTGGTCAACGCGATCAACGGAGATTCTTGTGATCGCCGAGCAGGCCGCGAACCAGAGCTCCGCCATCCTTGAACAGTTGTTGGACCGTCTGTCGGCCGTCGCGGAACGAGCAAGCTTCCTGGCCATTTCGCACGAACACCCCATTATCCGGGAACGCCTCATCCGTGCGAACCCGGCACTGCTCGATAGCCCCGATCTGGCCACCTTGCCGCAACAAGAACTGATCGACATCCTTGTACTTTTACCCAACGATGACGACAAGTTGGCGGCGTGCGTTCTCGATCGACTGCTCTCTTCGGACAACCGAGACGTAGCCGCATTCTTCGCGGATCACTTCCTCAAGATGACACAGAGCCGTGTCTTCGATGCGCTCGTGTCGGAATTTAGAGTATCCGGGCCGCCGGTGCCACGCGCCTGGCTGGACGCGGTCCGTCAACGAAGCCCGGGCTTGACGAGTCAAATACTTGAACAGGCAGCGACAACTATAGCGCTCGGTGCGCTGGCCGGATGGCTCGGCCTGGACGTTACAGCGGGTCTGAAAGCCGCCCCCACGGCCTGGGCAGCGGCACTTCTTCGAGTCGAAGACGACATTCGCGAACAGCCACGACAGAGATTGCTCACCTACCTTCTTGCTATGGCGTTGGCTCGCCCCAGTAGAGGCTGCGAGCCATTATTTGAGAAGACCTTCGAAGCCGTTCATGCCGACATTTGGTCATCTCGCCTGCCGGGCGATGCGTTCGACGCTCTCGCGCACTTCTTGCCTGACCTTTATTGGTGGCAGCAGTGGGATACCTGTAAACGGCTCCGGCTTGCCGTAGTCGAAGCCTATGTAAATGCGGACCTTGACCCCCTGAGCTTTCGGAAGCTGACAAGCGACAGCACGCTCTTCGGCAAATTGGTCGATATCGCCTCCGATACGAAGTCTGGGCGGCGCTTTCTCCTGCGCGTTTTCGACTGACGACGTCCAATCGCGACACAAAAGGACAAAATTGCCGCCGTCGTCAATTCGGAAAACCGGAGATCGCCGGTCAGGTTGGCGAGGGCATTGGGCAATGTGTGAAGCGCGATCTCGGCCAGCCCGCCACGCGCTATCTCGTACTGAGGATGACCTGCGGAAGGGAAGATGAGGCTATAGGACCAATCCAGACAACTCGGCGAGGAACTCAGTGCCGATGCTGACAGCTTGTTTCGCCGCGGCCGGATCAACATCGAAGCCATGAGCGGCTTCGTTCATGACGCGCAGGGCTTCAAGGAAGCGGTCTGTGCTCGGCGGAGCCGCGCCACGCTGCTTGAGATCGCGCAGCACCATGCCGATTCCCATGGGACGATTGGATGGAAAGCCGCGAGCCGCGGAAAAATCTCGCAATGTACGTTCGATCTCAATCCGCAGCTTTACAACGGACATGGCGGGAAATTCTCGTGCTAGATCTTCGATCGTAGGCAGATCGCGTTTCAACTGATCGGGCAACGCGGGTGAGAGACGATACTGGGCCACGCCCATCGGCTTGCCGGCTTCGTGCTGGTGCCGTTCGGCTTGTTCGGCCGCACCGCTTTCCTCGCCGAGAAGGTGCTGGGCAACGTCGTCTCATCCGGCGTCAAGATTTTGGTGCTCGCCGTGATCGTCGGCATCGGTTCGACCATTTTCGGCCAGTTCACCAGCGGCTTCAACAACCCGCCGACCATCAGCGACGCGCTGACCCTGATCTTGGCCTCGTTGGCGTTGCTCGCCCTCTCGATCTATGGGCCGGGCATCGCCAATGGTCTGATCGCGGGCGGGCCGCAGCTTGGCGCGGGCGCTGCGGTGGGAACCGGTCTCGCGGTCGCCGGCATTGGTGCCGCCGGGATCGGTATCGCGGCTGGTGGCCTCAGCGCCGCAGGCGGTGTGATCGCCGGGACCGCACGCGGTGGCGCGTCTGTCGCGGGCGGCGCCACCGCCGCCTATCGGGCCGGCGGCGTGGCCGGGGTTGCCAAGGCCGGTGCCTCCACCGCGATGAGTCCGCTGCGTAAGGCGGCCGCCAGTCTGAAACAGAGCTTCGACGCAGGGGGCCGGGCCGTGACGGGGGGCGGGAGCGGTCCCGCGGCCGGCGGGGCGGCCGGCGGTTCCGGCCCGCCGGCCTGGGCGCGGCGGATGCAGCGCAGTCAGGCCATCACGCGCGGCGCCACCACTGCTCACCAGGCCATCCGTTCCGGCGACCGCCCGAGCAGCGGCAGCGCGGTCGATCTGTCCGAAGGAGAATAGCGATGTTCCGGCGACCAAATACCCGTTACGGCGCAACACCCCAGCCCGAGACACCCTATCAGCGCGCCGGGCAAGTCTGGGACGAGCGCATCGGTTCGGCCCGTGTCCAGGCCAAGAACTGGCGTCTCGCCTTCTTCGGCATGCTGGCACTGGGCGGCGGCCTCGCCGCCGGGCTCGTCTGGCAATCGGCACGCGGCACGATCACGCCCTGGGTGGTCCAGGTCGATCATCTCGGTCAGGCCCAGGCCGTCGCACCGGCCAGCGCCGATTACCGACCGACCGATCCACAGATCGCCTGGCATCTGGCGCGCTTCATCGAAGAAGTGCGCGGGATTCCGGCCGATCCGGTCGTGCTGCGGCAAAGCTGGCTCGACGCCTACAATTACGTCACCGGCAAGGGCGCGCTGGCGCTCAATGACTACGCCCGCACCAGCGATCCGTTCGCCAAGCTCGGCAAGACCCAGATCGCGGTCGAGGTCGCCAGCGTGATCCGCGCCTCCGATGACAGCTTCCGGGTCGAATGGGTCGAGCGCCGCTATGTCGATGACGCGCTCGCCGCGACCGAACGCTGGAGCGCCATTCTCACCATCGTCGTCCAGACCCCGACCGATGCCGACCGGCTGAAGAAGAACCCGCTCGGCCTCTACATCAACGCTCTCAACTGGTCCAAGGAGCTTGGCTGATGCGTATCCTTTCGCTCATATCCCTGGCCATGGCGGGGATCTCGCTCGGCGCCTGTTCGACGACATCGAAGCCACCCGAGATCAGCTATGACGACACGCCGCGCCCGGCGGTGCTGCAACCCGATCCACCCAAGCCGGTCGAAATCGTCGAACTGCCCAAGCCGCTGCCCTTGCCGGGTCAACTCAAGCCGATCCCCGGCGCCAAGACGGCGGCGCCCGAGGCCGCCGACCCGCATGCGCGCGTCGAGCAGGCCAATGGTGCTGCACGGGTGCAGCCGAGCCGGGCCGGCTATCTCAACGCCATCCAGGTCTATCCCTTCTCGGACGGCGCGCTCTATCAGATCTATTCAGCACCGGGCGAGATCACCGATGTGGCGCTCGAACCCGGCGAACAGCTCGTCGGCTCCGGGCCGGTCGCCGCCGGCGACACCGTGCGCTGGATCATCGGCGATACCGAAAGCGGGACGGGGCCAACAAAGCGCGTCCACATCCTGGTCAAGCCGACCCGGCCGGACCTCGCCACCAACCTCGTCATCAACACGGACCGGCGGACCTATCATCTGGAACTGCGCTCGGCCGAGAAGACCTATATGGCGTCGGTCTCCTGGGCTTATCCGGAAGGCGCGCTCATTGCCCTGCATGGCCGCAATGCCGACGCCGATGCGGCGGCGCCGATCGCCGCCGGCATCGATCTCGACGCGCTCAGATTCCGCTATCGCATCGAGGGTGACAGCCCGGCTTGGCGGCCGTTGCGCGCCTTCGATGACGGGCGGCAGGTGTTCATTGAATTCCCCGCCGGCATCGGCCAGGGCGAGATGCCGCCGCTCTGGGTCATCGGCGCGGAAGGTGGGGCCGAACTGGTCAATTACCGGGTCCAGGGCCACCACATGATCGTCGATCGGCTGTTCGCGGCGGCGGAACTGCGGCTCGGCGGCGAGCACCAGCAGAAAATCCGCATTGTCCGCACCGATGGAAGACCGCAATCATGAGCGGCGCTCCGACTGACGGGGCCGGCGATCGTCCGCCGCAAGAGATGCGGC
>JAXDMU010000150.1:0-3888 GCA_034665905.1 Aliidongia sp.
CCGGAGTCTCTTCCTTCGGGGCCAGTGGCACCAACGCCCACATCGTCATCGAACAGGCGCCCGATGCGGCAGCAGTCGAGCCGCATCCGGATCCGCCGGTGACGACGTTGGTGGTGTCGGCCAAGACTGCCGAGCGGATCGCCTCGAAGGCCGGTGTGCTGGCCGAATGGATGGCGGGTCCTGGTGTCGGGGTGGGGTTGGGCGAGGTGGCTCACACGCTCAATCATCACCGCGGGCGGTACGCCAAGTTCGCCACGGTGTGTGCCCGCGACCACGCCCAGGCCGTTGCCGGCTTGAAGGGCGAACGTCACATCCTGAACGATCACTTTCTGATCGCCCGGCGGCACGATGCTGACCGCTTCGACCGACAGGCGGCTCGACGGATTCTGCAGCAAGGTCTGCGCCATTGGTGCGGGCACCGATCCGAGCAACCGGTTGAGGCGGTGCCAGCTTTGGCGCGCCGCGACAAAACCCCTCCAGTGCGCGATGGCGAGGTCCACCGGCGCCAGCGCCCGCGCGCTCAGGATCGAGCCCGCGATGATGATGCCGGCGGTCGCTTCCTGGTGGATTACGAGATAAGCGCCGACGGCAAGCACCGCCGACTGCAGGATCATGCGCATGACTTTGGCAATGGCGCCGAGCCCTCCGGCGACGTCGCTGGCGCGCTGATTGCCGGCGAGATAATTCTGGTTGGCCTCGCTCCAGCGTTTGGTCAAGCGCCCCGACATTCCCATCGCCACCAGCACCTCAGCGTTCCGACGGCTGGTGGCGGCCAGATCGTTGCGGCGCGCCGCCAGACCCATGGCCTCACGGGCTGGAGCACGCGACATGAACTCGGTTACGACCGTGAGCGTGACGAGAATGATCGCACCCACCAGCGCAGTCAGGCCGATCATGACATGGAAGGCGAAACAGATCGCCAGATAGAACGGCAACCACGGCAGATCGAAGAACGCGCCGGGCCCCATGCCGCCAAGGAACGAACGCACATTGTCGAGATCGCGCAAGGGCTGAAGCCCCTCGTTGCGCGAGCCTACCATCAGCGGCAGCCGCACCACGGTTTCGAACACGCGCTCGTTGAGCGCCTCATCGAGCGAGGTGCCGATCCGCCCGAGGATGCGCCCCCGAACCAGGTCGAGAACACCTTGGGCGATGTACAATCCGCCGGCGAGAATCGCCAAACCGACGAGGGTCGGCACACTCCGGCTCGGCAGCACCCGGTCGTAGACCTCCAGCATGAAAAGCGAGCCGGTCAAATACAGCACGTTGATCATGCAGCTCATGACGCCAACGCCGACAAACGCGCTGCGGCAGGCGTGCAACGCCTCACCGAGTTCGGAACGCCGGACACCGGGAGCGGCTGCCATCAATGCTGATCTCTTCACGGAGGGGTGCGGCCTCCACTCTTACCGATGTTTCCGGCCATCGTCCATGTACGTCACGTTAACCTAAACGCGCGGTGGCCACGCCACCTCGACAGGTAGCCCAAGGGCACGAAGGGCGCGGCCGTCCTGTTCACTGCCAACGGATGGAACCTATTGGCTCCTGATCACTTGTACTTTCACCTCAGCCCACAGGAGATATCATGATCCGTCGATTTATCGGAATTGCTGCACTCGTCACCGCCGTCGCGCTTCCTGTCGTGGCGCAGGCGCAAGGGGTCCCCGGTGGGGTCGAACGAGGATCGAGAGATGGCGAAAGAGCCGCCGGTCCGATCGGCGCCGTGGTCGGCGGTGTTATTGGCGGCGTGGTTGGTGGAGTGAGCGGCGTTCTCGGCGTCGATGACCGCCCCCGCTTTCACAATTATGTCGTCGAGCGGCGGCACCCGTCCTATGAATATCGTGAAGACGTCCGCGTTGGCGCGGTTTTGCCCGAAGACGGCGTGACCTATTACGACGTGCCGCCGGAATACGGCGCAAGGGATTATCGCTACACGGTTGTGAATGGCCGCACGGTTCTGGTCGAACCGCGCACCCGCCGGATCGTCGAGATCGTTGAATAACGCAACATCTGTTCTGATGACGTCGATGGGGCCATCCACCGGATGGCCCCATCGATTTTTCAGCTAAAATTTCGCAAGCACGCAGAATTTCGCAAGTAGCCACAGGCCGAAAGTCCACCGCGGCGTCAGAAGCGAGCACCGGTTCGAAGCAGCCGCACGATCAGCAGCAGCAGCACGGCGCCGATCGCGGAATAGACGATTTCCCTAACAAGGCCAGTGCCGATGGCAATGCCGAGTTTCGGAAACAGAAAACTGGCGACCAGCGCACCGGCGATGCCGACCAGAATATCGCCGATGATTCCAAAGCCCGTGCCCCGCACAATCTTTCCGGCGAGCCAGCCCGCCACCAGGCCGACAAACAAGATAACAAGAACACCTTCATTGGACATTTGCATAAGAAACTCCCCCGGTTTGTGCGCGACATTTCTCCGTGTCGCATTCGAGCCTATCCACAATCGGCTGACCTGACGACTCCAGACTGCAGGACTTCAGCTTGGGTCGAATTTGCCGCGTTGCGGAACACACGCCGCCTATGACCCCGGCCGCCTATGACCCCGGAGAGCTCGTAACTTCGGAGAGCGCGTTACTTCGCGGCAACGGTTTGGGCCCGTTCCGCCAGGATACATCTGGCAAGCCGGTCGGGTCCGACCTGCACGTTGGGCGGCATCTGCTCGACGCAGCGCGCTTCCGCAAAACCACAGCGGGGCGCGAAAGAGCAACTGCTTGGCGCCTTGTTCAGCGAGGGCGGTGTCCCCGGGATGGTTTCCAGCCGCTGGCCGCGTTTGGCGCCGTGAACGGTGGAGGCCAGCAAGCCGCGGGCATAGGGATGAAGCGGCGAACGCACGATCTGACACAGCGTGCCCTGTTCGACGATCTGGCCCGCATACATCACCGCGACGCGGTCGCAGATTTCGATCGCGACCCCGATGTCGTGGGTGACGAAGATGACGGACATGCCGAACTCGCGCTGCAATTCGCGCAGCAGCAGCAGGATCTGGATTTGCACGGTGGCATCGAGCGCGGTGGTCGGCTCGTCCGCGAGCAGAATTTTCGGCTTGCAGGCCAGCGCCAGCGCGATCATCGCGCGCTGGCGCATGCCACCGGACATTTCATGCGGGTAGGCCTCGAGCCTTCGTTTGGCCGAGGGAATCCGCACCACTTCCAGCATTTCCAGCGCGCGCGCCATGGCCTCGGTGTGGGTTTTGCCTTCGTGGCGCATCACGGTTTCGGCGATGTGCCGGCCGATGGTGTAAACTGGATCGAGCGCCAGCGCCGGTTCCTGAAAAATCATCGAGACGGTCTGGCCGCGAAACGCAGACAATTCTTCATCATCGAGCGCCAGCACGTCGCGTCCCAGAACCTGCACACGTCCTGAGATTTGCGTCCGCTTCTTCGGCAACAGCCGCATCAGCGCCCGCAGCGTCACGCTCTTGCCCGAACCGGATTCCCCGAGCAGGCCGAGCACTTCCCCGTCGCCCAGTGAAAGGCTGAGGTCGTTCACCGCATAGACGGTGCGTTCGCCGCTGAAGCGAATATTGAGGCCGCTGATTTCGACAAGATTGGTCATGCTAACTTCGGTACCCGATCATGGAAATCGGTCGCGCGCTGGAACGCGGCGCCGATGCGCAACAACATCGCTTCGTCGAACGAACGACCGATCAACTGCAGCCCAACGGGAAGACCGCGGCCGGTGAAGCCCGCGGGGATCGCCAGCGACGGCAACCCGAGATAATTGATCGGGCGGGTAAATCGCGTCAGCCGCTGGATCACGGCTTCGGCGCCCGGGCTGTTGCCGACATCGCTTTCGGCGATGGTCGGGGCCGCCATCGGCGCCACCGGCGCGATCACGGCATCGACCCCTGAGACCGCCGTGACGTGCATGGCCA
>JAXDMU010000151.1:0-10499 GCA_034665905.1 Aliidongia sp.
GATGACGGCGCCAATCTGCTGATCGCCTATCGCCGGGCTTCGAAGATCGTGGCGATCGAGGAAAAGAGGGATGGTATCGAATACCGCGACGCAGTGGCTCGCGACCGGCTGGAACAGCCGGAGGAGCGGGCCTTGTTCCAGCGCCTCTCCATTGTTTCGACATACGTTGCGTGTTTCGCGGAAACCGGAGCAGCCGGCCAGCAGCCGCCGAGCGCGGAAGTTTTTACCCGCGCCATGACAGAACTGGCGAAGCTGCGCCGGCCGGTCGATGATTTCTTCGATAAGGTAACCGTGAATGTGACCGATCCAGCCCTGCGCGCGAACCGCTTGCGCCTGTTGGCACAGATCTGGATAACGCTTAACCGAGTAGCGGATTTTTCCAAGATCGAAGGGTAATGTAATCCGGTGCCGACTCCCTCTCACCCTCGGGGGTGGAGAGGGTTGGGGTGAGGCGGGGGAAACTCGGTGCCGGCCATTTTGCCCGAGACACCCACCTCATCCTAAATCCTTCTCCCCCCTGAAGAAGGGCGGAGAAGGACTTGCCGGGGAACTATAGAAAGCGGCGTCGGTTTCGCTTGCAAGGAAGCATCTGGGAACCGCGGCATAAAGGGACAGGCAGACGATGGCGAAATGGGTCTACAGCTTTGGCGACGGTGCCGCCGAGGGGCGTGCCGAGATGAAGAATCTGCTGGGCGGCAAGGGGGCCAATCTGGCGGAGATGTGCAATCTCGGCCTGCCCGTGCCGCCCGGCCTGACCATCACCACCGAGGTCTGCACCTATTTCTACGATCACGGTAATACCTATCCGGCCGATCTGAAGCCGGCGGTCGAAGCCGGGCTGGCGCGGATTGAGCACTTGATCGGGGCCGGCTTTGGTGATGCCGATAATCCGCTGCTGGTCTCGGTCCGCTCGGGGGCGCGCGCCTCGATGCCGGGCATGATGGATACCGTGCTCAATCTCGGCCTCAATGATGTGACGGTCGAGGGGCTGGCCAAGCGCAGCGGCGATCCGCGCTTTGCCTATGACAGCTATCGCCGCTTCATCCAGATGTATGGTCAGGTCGTGCTCGACGTCGAACATCATCTGTTCGAGGAAATTCTGGAGGAGCACAAGCTCGAAACCGGCGCCAGCCTCGATACCGAACTCAGCGCCGATGATTGGCGGATCGTGATCGACGGCTTCAAGGAGGTCGTGCAGAGCCATCTGGGCCAGCCTTTTCCGCAGGACCCGCACGATCAGCTCTGGGGTGCGATCGGTGCCGTGTTCGGCAGCTGGATGAATCAGCGCGCCATCACCTATCGCCGCCTGCACGAGATTCCGGCCGGTTGGGGCACCGCGGTCAATGTCCAGGCCATGGTGTTCGGCAATATGGGCGAGGATTGCGCGACCGGCGTCGCCTTCACCCGCAATCCCTCGACCGGCGCAAACGAGTTCTACGGCGAGTATCTGGTCAATGCCCAGGGCGAGGATGTCGTGGCCGGCATCCGCACGCCGCAGCATCTGACGATCGCCGGCAAGCATGCCAACGGCTCGACCCTGCCGGCGATGGAAGAGGTCATGCCGGTGGTCTATGAGCAACTGCTCAAGGTCCGCACGTTGCTCGAATCCCATTACCGCGACATGCAGGACATCGAATTCACCGTCCAGCAGAACAAATTATGGATGCTGCAAACCCGCAACGGCAAGCGCACCGCACCGGCCGCGCTCAAGATCGCGGTCGATCTGTGCCGTGACGGGGTGATCGACACGGTCGAGGCGATCAAGCGGATCGACCCGGCCTCGCTCGATCAATTGCTGCATCCGACACTCGATCCCAAGGCGCCAAAGCAAGTTCTGGCGAAAGGGCTGCCGGCCTCGCCCGGTGCCGCCTCGGGCCAGGTCGCGTTCTCGGCCGAGGATGCCGAGGCACTGGCCGCCAAGGGGCGCAGCGTCATTCTGGTGCGGATCGAGACCAGCCCTGAAGATATTCACGGCATGCATGCGGCCAAAGGCATCCTGACCACGCGCGGCGGCATGACCAGCCACGCCGCGGTGGTGGCGCGCGGCATGGGCCGGGCCTGCGTCGCCGGGGCGGGCGATTTGCGGGTCGATTACAAGACGCAATGCTTCTCGGTCATGGGCACGACGGTCAAGGCCGGCGACATCATCACGATCAACGGCTCGACCGGCGAGGTGATTCTGGGTGAGATGCCGACGCTCCAGCCCGATCTCTCGGGCGATTTCGCCGAGTTGATGGTCTGGGCCGACAAGATCCGCACCATGAAGGTGCGCGCGAATGCCGAAACCCCGCTCGACGCGCGTACCGCACGGAAATTCGGCGCCGAGGGCATCGGCCTGTGCCGCACCGAGCATATGTTCTTCGAGGCCGACCGTATTCTGATCGTGCGCGAGATGATCCTGGCCGAGGACACGCCGGGCCGGCGTGCCGCACTCGACAAGCTGCTGCCGATCCAGCGCGCCGATTTCGTCGAGCTGTTCCGGATCATGGCCGGGCTGCCGGTGACGATCCGCCTGCTCGATCCGCCACTTCATGAATTCCTGCCGAAAAGCGATGCCGAATTCGCCGAGATCGTCAAGGCGACCGGCAAGGATATGGGCTATGTCCGCCACCGCGCCTCGGCACTGCACGAAGCCAATCCGATGCTGGGCCATCGCGGTTGCCGGCTTGGCATCACCTATCCGGAAATCTACGAGATGCAGGTGCGGGCGATCTTCGAGGCGACGGTCGCGGTCGCGGCCGAAACCGGCACGACGATCAAGCCCGAAATCATGATCCCGCTGGTCGCACTCAAGCAGGAATTCGATATCCTGAAGTCGCTGGTCGATATGGTCGCGGCCGAAATCGGCGAAGCCAGCGGCACGACGCTCGATTATCTGGTCGGCACCATGATCGAGTTGCCACGCGCGGCGCTGACCGCCGGCAAGATCGCCGAAAGTGCCGAATTCTTCAGCTTCGGCACCAACGATCTGACCCAGACGACGTTCGGCTTGTCGCGCGACGATGCCGGCAGCTTTCTCGGCGCCTATCAGCGCCAGAACATCATCGAGCGCGACCCCTTCGTCTCGATCGATGTCGAGGGTGTCGGCGAACTGGTCGAGATTGCGTGCACCCGCGGCCGTCAGACCCGGCCGGACATCAAGCTCGGCATTTGCGGCGAGCATGGCGGTGATCCGGCGTCGATCCAATTCTGCGCGTCGGTCGGGCTCGATTACGTGTCGTGCTCGCCCTATCGCGTACCGATCGCCCGATTGGCCGCAGCCCACGCCGCTCTCGCCGCCGGCCATGGCGCCGGCACCAACGCCTGAGTTGCTCCGGGACCACCCGCCGCGCGCGGTGGGTGGTGCGCTATGGCTATATCGGTAAGGCGATCTCAGAATATTCGGGAACGGCGGTGCCGGTCAGCCAGGCTTCCAGCATGGCGTTGACCGCTTCCGGGGCCTCTTGTTGTACCCAGTGCGATATGCCCGGAAGGCGGCGGAAGGTCAGATCGCGGACATGGGCTTCCGTGCCGAGTGCGGTGCGGATGTCGAGCGCAGTATCGGCATCGCCCCAGATCATCAAGGTCGGTGTTTCGATCCGCGGAAAATCGCGTCGGCGAAGGCCGCCATGGCGCAACAGGGCGCGGTACCAGTTGAGCATCGCCGTCATGCCGCCGGGCCGGAGCGCATTCTGCCGAAAACAAGCCATATCGGCTGCGGCAACGGACGATAGCGGCTTATTTCGATTGCGAAAAATCTTGTCGATGGTGCCCGGACGAGTCAGCAGGTACTCCGGCAAAACCGGCAATTGAAAGAGGAGAATGTACCAGGAGCGCCAGATCTGGCCGCGCCAGAACGCTGCCTGGAAACGTGCCGGATGGGGGACATTCATAATTACCAGCTTGTGGATTTTATCTGGATGATCGAGGGCGATCTGCCAAGCCAGGACAGCCCCCCAATCATGCGCAATCAGCAAAATTTCGCGCGCGCCGGACGCCGCGATCAACCCGAGCACGTCATCCACCAGCGTCGTCAATTTGTAATCCGCGATTCGCGCTGGCGAGGTTGTGCCGCCATAGCCCCGCAGATTCGGCGCCCAGACGCGATAACCCAGCTTCGCCAGCAATGGCATCTGAAACCGCCAGGATTGCGCATGCTCGGGAAAGCCGTGCAGACACAGCGCCAATCGCTCACCGGTACCCAGTGTTGCGACCTCGAACTCGATGTTATTGGCCGAAAGCCGAATGACTTCCGACGTACTGCAATCCAAAGTTACTGACTTCAACTGGTTGGCGCTCAAATTGCGGGTTAGTGCACTTTCAAGAATGCGATGACGGCCTGGCGGTCATCCGGATCCTTCAGGCCTGGGAAGCTCATCCGCGTACCGGGCATAAAGGCCTGAGGATTCACAAGGTATGTATCGAGGATCTCCGGGGTCCATACGATCCCCGAATGTTTGTTTGCGTCCGAATAAGAGAAATCCTGAATACTGCTCGCGGGTCGGCCGACGACCCCGGCGAGACTCGGGCCAACGCGGTTTTTATTTGTTTCGACACTGTGGCAGATGGAACAGGAGTGACGAAATACCTGCTCGCCGTCGGGTGTCGCCAGGGCGTCACTTGTTGCAAATAGGCCGACGGCTACCAGAGCCAAGCTGATCTTCGACATCGTGGTATTATCCTCAAGGTGGATTGGACCGCCTAGTGACGCAGCAATGGGCCGGCCTATTCCCTGATCGGCGGCCGCCCTTTCACGTTTCCTTGATGTCGAGGCAAATAAATGTCGATCGTGTGGAGGAATAGATTGTCCCGTGATATCGTCATTGTGCTGAGACGGCATGTCAGGGGTCGGGAAGGTGTTCGGTGCCCAATGGGCTTAGGTAACGGTCGCGTAGCGTGATTCACCGCTTCGTCCGGAAATTGTCCGGTGCGCCGACAGCGCGTGGTCAAGACGATTTCAGTGCCGATCTGCTGGGCGCGTTGCCTCGGCTGCGACGGTATGCCATTGCGCTGGTTGGGGATCGCACGCTGGCTGATGATCTGGTTCAGGATTGTGTCGAACGGGCATTGAAGAATCGTGGAGCGCTTAAAGACAATGATCGGTTGTTCGGATGGTTGAGGACGATCGTGCATAACCTCTATATGGACGCATTGCGCGAGCGGCGCAGCCAGGGGACACCGGTGGATTTGCACGAAATGACGGATTCCCTGATGGTCAGCGTCGCCCCGAACGACCGCACCTTGGGATTGGATTTTACGCGGGCGATGGATCAGTTGAGCCCCGATCATCGGCAGATTTTACTGCTTGTCGGATTGGAGGGGCTGAGCTATCGCGATGTTGCCGCGGAACTCGGTATTCCGATTGGCACCGTGATGTCGCGCTTGGCGCGGGCGCGGGATCAGTTGAGAATGAAATTGGAGCCGGACGTGCCATCCCTCCTTCGTGATGGCACGATCGTTACATTGGCAGAAGAGAAATGATCACCAAGCCCCTCGAAGCAGACCTGCACGCCTTTGTCGACGGCCAGTTGGACGATCTGGGCGCCCGGCGCTTTGCTTCCGCGATAAATGCCCAGCCGGCATTGCGGGTGGTCGCCGACAGCTATCGCCGCGACCGCGATCAGTTGCGGCTGATTTATGGTCCGCTGATCGAGGAACCGTTACCGGCGCGGCTGTTGCGACCCTTGACGGCGGTTTCGGCCCCCCGTCACCCCGCTGCCTGGCAGTGGAGTGTGGGCGGTGGCTTGGCGGCGGCGGCGGTGCTTCTGGTCGTATGGCTCGGCGTCAAGACGGAACCGCGGGATGCTTTGCTGGCGGAGGCGTTCGCGGTGCGCGACGGTGCCGTCGCGGCCGAGCAACAGATCGCCGCTAACATGCCGGCGGACGAGCGCGATGCGATGGTGGCGAAGACCCTCGATGCCTCGATCAATATTCCGGATCTCGACCAGGAAGGCTACGTGCTGGCCGGTCTCGGCGTTTATCCCGATCAGGCACACGGCCATGCCATCCAGGTGAATTACCGCAACGGCGATGGCCGGCTGCTCACGGTATATCTGCGTCACCCCACCGGTGCGGATCGCTATGAAATCCTGCCGGAGCGCAACGGCAAGCGGGTCTGCGTCTGGGAGAGCCAGGAGCTGAGTGCAGTTATGGTCGGCGAGATGTCGGAGCAGGAAATGTTGCGAACCGCGTATCTGGCCTATCACGCGCTGAATTTCTGACCGGACGGCTGGTCAGCGCTGTCCGGCCGAGGCCAGCGTGTCCGATGTGAAGTCGCTCGCCTTATGCGGTGCAGTCAGCTTGAACTGAACTGGCTGACTATTGAAGGCAAAGGCGTAGATATATCCCCCCCCGAGAAGATCATAGGTGAACTGGCTGCCGAGGACGATCGCCGGCAGATCGGGTACCAGATACATCGTCCCGTGGCTGAATTTCCATAGACGGCCCTGATCGTCCCAGGCGTCGCTATAGACGGCAAACCAGCTGTCTTCATCGACATAAAGCCGGCGATGCGGCACCGCGTGATGCTTGCCTTCGGCGAGCACGCCGTCCACCACCCACACCCGATGCAATTCATAACGCATTGCGTCCGGGGCCGCGTGATACGGGCCGGCGACCCGATCGATCGGTAGGCTGTGCAAGCGATTGTTATTGTAAGGGATATACATTTCCTGTTTGCCGACCAGTTTGAAATCATATCGGTCGGGGCTGCCGCTATAGACGTAATAATCGTCGAAACTTTCGATCCCGGCGCCGTCCGGCGTTGGGGTGTCATAGGACAGTAGCGGCGATTTCCGCACGCGCCCGTCCTGGGGTTGATACTGCCAAGCCTGAAGATGGTCGCGCGTCATGTTGTTGGGTTGCCAGAGCAGATAGCCCCGACCGGCAAGATTGGCGGGAGCGCTGCTGATTTCGCGCCGCTTGAAATAATAAACGCCGAAATTGTCGGGCGTCGCGTGCGGGTAGTAGTAGGGAAAGTCCACAATCTCGAAATAATCGTTCGTGATGTTGCGATTGCCGTCCGACGCGATGAAATAATTTTCGACCCGATCCTCGCGGGCCGGCCCCCAGAAGGCGAGCAGATGGTTCCACACGATTTCGCCGCCATCGTGGGGGATCGGAAACGGTATGCCGCCGACGGCACCCTCGACGCCATAGCGGATGCCATCGGGGCCGGCGTGGGCGCGCACCGCGTTTGCAGCGATGTTGTCATAAATCTCCTGCGGCAAAGCGGCACTGCGATGCGTCGGATAGACCGCCATGCGGTAATCTGGATACTTTGCGAACAGCGCTTTCTGCCCCTCCGGCAATTTGTCGGCATATTGGTGATAATTGGCACCGGTAATGGTGAACGACGGCACATCTGCGGCAAAGGGATCCGGCCGCGGGTTGCCCTCGACATAGCCGGGCGGTACGACCGTATAACCACCGGTCCAGGCCGGTATCGTCCCTTCCTTGTTGCCCACCTGCTCCGCGCCGACGGGGGTCAGGCTTTTGCCGAGCTGTGCCGCCTCAGGTGCCGTAACCGCCGCCGAGCCAGAGATCGTCAGAATCGGCAAGAGGGACAGGCTCAGACTTGCAATAACCACGTAATGCATCGTTCGGTCCCTTGGGCCGCATAATGGCTCTAACCACTTGATTTACTATATTTTATCTGGCACGTTTTCGAGCATGATGGCTGGGCGCATTCAAATTCCTGTGATCGTGACGCTGATTCTGGCGTCGGCGCCAGCGTCTTCGATGCCGATCGAAACCAATAGCGATATCCACCTTAACTGGGATAACACGCTGCAAGGTACCCTGATCGGCCAGCCGGGGACAGAAAGATTTGGGCCCGCTGGACGGTGTTCGCCGATGAGCGGCCTCACGGCGAGAGAGGCGGAACTTTTTGCTTGCGTACCCCGCTCGGGCCTGACGTCGAGCCGCGTCGATTGGTGGTCGCATCTGACGGCCAGCTATCAGGATTTCGGCTTCGACGTCACCAGTACAGCCTGGTACGATTTCAGTTATGATTCTTGGAAGACCCGCGCCTCTTCGGCGCCCGGAATTCCCCTAACCTCTTATTTCACGAGCCGAGGCAACGATCCCGACGGCTATATCGAGCTGCTCGACGCTTTTCTCTACGGCACGACCAGCCTGGGGGCCGATCAGCCGCTTTCGTTCCGAATAGGCCGCGAAGTGTCGCCGTGGGGCGAGAGCCTGTATTTCGTCCATAATGGTATCGCCGGTGGACAGGCGCCGATCAATGCCTATCAGAATCCGACCAATGGCTATTCGCAGGCGAGCGAAACTTTCCTGCCGGTCGGACAGGCATCGTTCAACTGGCAGCCGGCGAACGGATTGACGGTGCTCGGCTACTACCAATTCGAATGGCGGCGGGATCGAATCAATCCTTACGATCCGTACAACAGCACGCTGACGATACTGGGCGGCGACGATCTGAATGACGATACGAGGCAGATCCTGTTGCCATCAGGGGCTGGCACGGCGCCGATCGTTTTCAATCGAACCAAAAGCTTGCTACCCGGTTCGACGGATCAGTTCGGGCTGGGGTTGCGTTGGCGGGCGGACGATTTCGATTGGGGATTATATGGCGTAAGCTTCAATGCCAAGACGCCGGAATTCTATTTTCGGCCACCGACGGTTGCCGGTTCGAACTTCGGCACGTTCAATCTGGTTTTCCCCAAGGAGATCGAGTCGGTTGGCGTCAGTGTCAGCGGGCCGCTGGGCGATGCGAGCTTCGGCGCAGAACTTTCGGCGCGTACGCGGATGCCCTTGGTCAATGCGGGCATCGTCTTGCCGGCTGGTGACGCGGCGGCCGACAATAACGTCCATCCCCGCTACCCGATCGGCGATACGTTGCAAGGGCAGTTTTCCTGGCTTTATACGACACCGCCCCTGCCGGGCATACCGGGCGGCGCCAGTTGGTCGGGCGAAGTGGCCGCGAACGATCTGCTTTCCGCGACGGAGAATGCGGCTCGGCTGGTGCCCGGCCGGACTCATGCCGCGGCGGCACTGCGCACCGTGTTCGAGCCCCAATTCTACCAGATTCGGCCGCGTCTGGATCTGAGCGTGCCGATCGGGCTCGGTTATAATTTCCTCGGCCTGTCCGAAGTCGATTCGACGATGAACCGCGGTACGGCCGATCTGAGCGTTGGCGCCGCGCTGACCTTCGACCGCAGCTGGAAATTCACCCTCAGCGGCACGCATTATTTTGGTGTTACGGAAAATGCGTTCCTGCCGACGAAACCGTCGGGTTTCCGGGAACCGCTCAATAACGGCGATTTTGTGAGCTTGAGCGTCGCCCGCAGTTTCTGACAAGCCTCGATTGCGAATTTATTGAAGATTTACAGCTTGAGGTGCGCTGGTGAAGGTTCTTCGCAATACAATGCAAGAGTAGAAATTTTGATATATTGAACGATGTGACAAAAAATCACGGAATATATCCGGCGGGGGCGCGTCTGTGACAGGACTTCCTACCTGTTCATAGCACCGCAAGGATGATGATTTTGCCCAGATACGTACCTTGGCTGGCGCGTGCCCGTTCCTATGTCGCCAGTGGTTTGGCTTTGACGATCACGGCGCTTGCGCTGTTTTTGGCGCCCAGTCCGGCTGAAGCCCTGCCGCTCTATGCCCGTCAAACCGGATATAATTGCGACCAATGCCATACGATTTTTCCCGCCCTCACACCGTACGGGCGACGCTTCAAGCTCAATGGCTACACACAGGGCGGCGGCAGTTCCGATCTGCCGCCGCTGGCGGTGATGGTGCAGACCGGCTTTACCGAGACGGCGACGCCACAACCCGGCGGTGCCGCGCCGCATTTCGCGGCAAACGACAATCTGGCGCTCCAGCAAATCAGCGTTTTTACCGGCGGCCGGATTACCGACAATGTCGGCGCCTTCATCCAGGGCACCTATGATGGTGTTGCCCGGCAGTTCGTCTGGGACAATATTGATATCCGCTACGCCAATCAAAGCAGCCTGTTCGGCACCGACCTGACCTATGGGCTGACGCTCAACAATAATCCGACGGTCCAGGATGCCTGGAACACCACGCCGGCCTGGAGCTTTCCCTATATGTCGTCGGCCTTGGTGCCGACCCCCGCCGCTTCGCCGCTGATCAATGGCGGCCTCGCCCAACAAGTGGCCGGTTTGGGTGCCTATGCCTGGGTCGATGACTGGATCTATGCCGAGATTTCCGGCTATCGCACGGTGTCGAAGAGCTTTCAGAAGGTCGTCGGCGTCGATCCGGCCGGGGCCAGCCCGATTGATGGGGTTGCGCCCTATTGGCGCGTGGCACTGGAGCCGTCCTGGGGCAAGCATTCGATCGAAATCGGCACGTTCGGCCTATCGGCAGATATCGTGCCCCAGCGGATCAACGCGTTCGGCACCGACCATTTCACCGACATCGGGCTGGACGCGCAGTACCAGTTTTCCGGCGATCTGCATGACGTCACAATCCATATCCCGTGGGTCGATGAAATCCAGGATCTGAATGCCAGCCATCAGCTCGGTCTG
>JAXDMU010000152.1:0-5795 GCA_034665905.1 Aliidongia sp.
ACCCGCGCCAGCCCGTAAGTCACGATGAGGGCGATCGGCACGATCGCCACCGCCGGCCCCGACAGCGCGTCGATCGCCCGCTTATAGAGCAGCGGCACGCCGATATTGATCAGCTTGGCCGCGACGATGAGCGCGACCGCGGCCACCACGCGCAGCCGCAGCGCGGCTTCGCCCCGTGGCCACAGCAACGGCAACAGCCGGACGATGGCGCCGGCCTGATCGCGGAACGGCGCGGACGGCGGCGGCGTGCCTAGAGCGGGACGATTGCGCTCCGACTTCACGCGCCGGCCTGGGAGACGGCACCATGCCGACGGCGGCGAACGATCTGGAACGCCAAGCAGGCCGAGATCACCATCACCGCGGCGCCGACCATATAGGGCGCACTCGGTCCGCCGAGTTCGAACGCCTGACCGGCCACGAACGGGCCGGTGATCCGGGCAAAGCTGCCGACCGACTGGTTGACGCCCAGAATGCCGCCTTGTTCGCTGGCACTGGCTTCCTGCGAAATCATCGCCGAGGTCGAGGGCGAGGCCAGCCCCATGCCCAGCGCCAGCCAGCAAGAGGCGACGATGCCCATCACCGGGTCCATCGCCGCCGCCAGCAGCGCCAGACCGATGCCGATGCCGATGGTGCCGGCGAACAGCGCGCGCGCCTCGCCATAGCGCTTGGTGATCCGGCCGATCAGCCCGCCTTGCACCAGCACCAGCACGATGCCGACCACGGCGAAGACCTCGCCGACCTGACGCGGTCCCCAATTCAGCCGTTTGAAGGCCCATAGTCCGAAGGTGGTTTCCATCCCGGCAAAAGCAAAGGTGGTGCTGAAGAACAGGATCATCAGGATGCGCAGCCGCGGCCGGGCGAAGGCGGAGCGGATCTGGGCGATGCGGCCAGGACCCTTATGGGCCTGTGCCCGCAGCGCCGGCGTCAGCGATTCCTTCAGTCGGAAGATGCCGATCAGCACGGCCACGGCCGACAGGCCGGACGCGGCCAGCGATGGCAGCGCCACATTGACATTGACCGGGTCGCCGCCGGCCAGCAGGCCGCCGATCGCCGGCCCGAGCACGAAGCCCAACCCGAGTGCGGCACCCAGCCCGCCCATGCCCTTGGCCCGATTCTCCGGCGTGGTGATGTCCGCGATATAGGCCTGGGCCACCGAGATATTGCCGCCGGCCAGCCCCTGGATGGCGCGCGCGGCGAACAGCATCCACAGCGCATCGGCCGAACTGAGCCACAGATAGGCCACGACCGAGGCCGTCGTGCTGACCAGAATCACCGGGCGCCGGCCGATCCGGTCGCTGAGCCGACCCCAGAGCGGCGCCGACAGTAGCTGGACGCCGGAATAGGTCGACATCAACGTGGTGATGACTGCGGGCGAGGCGTGAAAATGTTCGCCATAAAATGGCAATAATGGAATTATGACGCCGAAACCAAGCAGGTCGACGAACACGACGAGAAGCATTACAATCATGACAACCCTTGGATACCTAACATCTGACGGACGCTCCGCATGGCGTCGCCGTTTCGAACGCCTGGTGGGCAGAGTGGCGAATTTAAGCCGATTTGTATAGCCATCGCGGTTTCAATCGCTTTACAGAGCACCGTCTGCCCTCAACACACGCTCAACCGCGGCGATCGGCACGCCACGCTCAATGAACGCGCGGCCGAGCGCGTCGAGCAGGATGAAGGTGAGCCGGCCATCTTCGGCTTTTTTGTCATGCGCCATGTGGCCGATCAGCCGCGAGGCGGAAAATGGCGCACCGGGCAGGGCGCGCATCGAGACCGGCAGACCGGCCCGGTCGAGATGATCGCGCAGCCGCCGCGCCTCGTCCGGGGTGAGCCGCCCGAGCGATACCGACAATTCGGCGGCCAGCGCCATGCCGATCGCCACCGCCTCGCCATGCAGCGGATCACCGCCGAACCCAGTCTCGGCCTCAAGCGCATGGCCGAAAGTATGGCCGAGATTGAGCAACGCCCGGCGGCCGGCCTCGCGCTCGTCTTCGGCGACGACGGCCGCCTTCATGGCGCAGCAGCGCGCGACGGCCGGGCCGAGCACCGCCGGGTCGAGGGCCAGGATGCCGTCGCCGGCCCGTTCCAGATCGGCGAAGAACCCGGCATCGCCCAGTGCGGCGGTCTTGACCAGTTCGGCATAGCCGGCGCGCAATTCGCGCGCGGATAGCGTCGCCAGGACGTCCAGATCGGCCAGAACCAGCTGGGGTTGATGAAAGCAGCCGACCAGATTCTTGCCGTGTCGCGTATCCACGCCGGTCTTGCCGCCGACCGAACTGTCGATCTGCGCCAGCAGACTGGTCGGGATCTGCACGAAATCGAGCCCGCGCAACAATGTCGCGGCGGCAAAGCCGGTGATGTCGCCGACCACGCCGCCGCCCAGCGCCACCAGCACGGTGTTGCGATCGGGCCGGTGATCGAGCAGTCGTTCCGCCAGATCGGGAAAGCGGCGCAGATCCTTGGAGGCTTCGCCCGGTGGAATGATCACCGAATCATGACGATATCCCGCAGCATCAAGCCCGGTCTGAAGCGTCTTCAGATGATATGACGCGACATTCTCGTCGGTCACGATGATCAGCCGGCGCGGGCCGATCGCCTCGTGCAGCAACGTACCAGCATGGCTCAGTAACCCGCTGCCGATCAGAATTTCATAGCGGCGGCCGGCGAGATCGACGGTAAGACGTTCAGTCACGAAGCACTCCTTGAATGCGATGGGCGATCGATGGCGCCGTTGGCATCGGTCCAATCCGCGAGGGCGGCAAGAAGTTTTTGCACCATCGCCTCCGGTGGCCCGGCGATGCTGTCGATGGTGATATCGGCCTCGGCGTAGATCGGGTGGCGGATCGCCATCAACCGCGTCATGATTTCGCGCGGATCGCCAACGTTCAGCAGCGGCCGGTGCTGCCGCCGCGCCGTCCGATCCAGCAAGGTTTCGAGATCGGCGCGGATCCAGACCGAAAGCCCGTGCTCGCGAATGCCGGCGCGGGTCAGCGGATCCATGAAGGCGCCGCCGCCCGTCGCCAGCACTTGGACCGGCCCTTCGAGCAGCCGGGCGATGATGCGCCGCTCCCCGACCCGGAACGCCGGCTCGCCGTCGCGCGCGAAAATTTCCGCGATCGTCTCGTTGGCTGCCTTCTCGATCTCGGCGTCGGAATCGGCGAAAGGCACGTGCAGCCGTTGCGCCAAACGCCGGCCAAGGCTGGTCTTGCCGGCCCCCATCAGCCCGACCAGCACGATCGATCGCTTCAGATGCGGGAGCGAGGTAATGGTCACGCGGTAGGGCCGAGGCTGGACATCATGCAAAAACTTCCCGAAGCTGCCGACAAAATGCCATAAACACCGTGCATGACGCGAGCGTAGCATGCATTCGCCAGGCGTCGAACGGATGCCGGTTCTCCAGCACAGACGGGGATGATGGGTAAAGTGCTTCTCGGGGCGGCGCTGATCGGGATTGTCTTCCTGCTCGGCGGCGGCGCGTTTCTGGCGTTCTGGGATATCCCGGCGCCGAGCGCGAAGGTCGAAAAGATTCTGCCAGATGCCCGCTTTCCAAAATAGCGCGCGGCTCGCCGCGGTGCTGGCGGTATTGCTGGCGCTGCCCGCGGCAGCGCAGATCGGGCCGCCGGTTCGGCTCGATCCGCCGCAGGGTTATGCGCCGCCGCAATCCTACGATGCGCCATCTCCACCGTCCTATCAGCCACCGCAGCGTGCCTCGCAAGGCATCGTAGTCGATTCGCTGGAGCCGCTCACGCCCGATTCGATCGGCGCGCTCGGACCCGGCGATCGCGGTTTTCCCGATTCGCTGTGGCAGGGGACGCCGCGCGCGACGGTCGAGGCGTTGCTGCCCCGGATCGGTTCGACGGCGTCGCCGGCACTTCAGGATCTGGCCTATCGATTGCTGGCCGGCGGTGCCACCCCGCCGACCGGTGCTGGCGATGGCTCGTTGCTGGCGCTCCGTGCCGAACGGCTGACCAATGCGCTCGGTCGCCCCGACACGGCGCGCAGCCTGCTCGACGCGCTGCCGCCCGATCAACGCGGCGAAGATCTGTCCAGGATTTCGGTCGATCTGGCGTTCCTCTCGGGCGATCGGGCCGCGGCGTGCGGCGAAATTCGCGGACGCGACCGGTCCTGGCGCAATCCTTACTGGGATCAGGGCCTCGTCACCTGCCAGGCGCTGGACGGCAACGGGACCGAGGCCCAGCTCGGCCTGGATCTGCTGCGCGAGTCCAAGATCAAGGATGACGGGTTCGGCGCCCTGGTCGAGCGCGCGCTGGGCAACGACGCAAAGCTGCCCGAGGCGCTACCGGCACCGCAGCCGATGGCGCTGGCGCTGCTTGACAAGGCCGGCCTCCCGGTGCCGCGCAAGGCGTTTGACACCGCGCACCTCCCCGTGCTCGTCGCCGTCGCCACCGGCACGGGCTTTCCACCGGAACAGCGCGTGCTGGCCGCCGAAAAAGCGGCGGCGCTCGGTGGTCTGGCACCCGAGGTGCTGGCCGAGACCTATCTGGCGCTGACACTCGATCAGGATGATCTCGATAACCCGCTCACCCGGGCCGATGCCGCGGGCGGTGCCCGGGCGCGGGCGATCCTGTTCCGTGCCGCGCATGACGCGACGGCCTATCAGTCCAAGGCAAATTTTCTGGCCGCACTCTTGGCGAAGTCGCCGCGCACCGAGACCTATCCCGCCGTGATCCGCGCCGCCCGACCGATGCTGCTCGATCTGCCGGCTTCGACCGACATGGTCTCGGCCGCGCCTGAATTCGCGCGCGCCCTCTATGCGCTCGACCGGCCGGGCGAGGCCGAACAATGGCTCGCCGTGGCCGGGCCGACCGGGGCCGGCATCTTGCCGCTCGCCCATATCGCTGCCGGCCGGGAAGCGCCGGAATGGGGCGAGGCGTCGCTGGCCGATCTGACTGGCGGTAAGAAGGATGCGGGCGTCAAGCGTGCGGCCTTCGTGGTGCAGTTGCTGACGGCCGAGGGCCATCCGGTGCCCGACACGCTGGTCATGTCGCTGCTCGATGCGCGCCTCGGCGGGGCGGGCACGATCGGCCCCGGCCTGATCATCGACCGCGAAGCCGCAAGCCACCATCTGGGCGGCACCGTGCTGGCGGTGCTGGCCGCGCTGGGCGACGAGGGGGCGGGGGCGCCCAGCCAGACCGTGGCGCAGGCCGTGGCCGCTTTGCGCGAAGTCGGCCTCACCGACGAGGCGCGTCATCTGGCGATCGACGCAGCGCTGGCCGCCGGACTCTGATGGCCGGGCGGCCGGGCCGGCCCAAGGCGCCGCCGCCCGACCTGCCGCCCTCGGCCGAGGCGTTTCTGGAAATGCTGGCGGCCGAACGCGGTGCCGCGGCCCTGACGCTCGACGCCTATGGCCGCGACCTTGCCGATTTCGCCGGCTTTCTCGGTCGCAAGCCGATAGATTCGGCTGATGAAACCGATCTGCGGCGCTATCTCGCGCGCCTCGAAGAGATCGGGCTTTCGCCCCGCACGGCGGCGCGGCGGCTTTCGGCACTCCGGCAGTTCCACAAATTCTTACTGAGCGACGGCATCCGCACCGACGACCCGACCGCGAGCCTGGACGGGCCGCGCCAGGGCCGCCGTCTGCCCAAGCTGTTGAGCGAGGCCGAGGTGACGGCGCTGATCGCCGCGGCGGCGCGGAACCAAACTCCGGAGGGCTTGCGCCTCAGCGCCATCCTCGAACTGCTCTACGCCTCGGGCCTGCGCATTTCCGAATTGGTCTCGCTGCCGCTGGCCACGGTGGCGCGTGGCGAGGCGTATCTCACGGTGCGCGG
>JAXDMU010000153.1:0-11841 GCA_034665905.1 Aliidongia sp.
GACGACGACGAGCGTGATCGCAGTGCCAGGCACTCGCAACCGGAGCATACGGGAATGTTCCTTTCATCGCAGGACATCCTGCGGAAAACCTAGTCTCCGACCGTTAGACTACCATCTTGTTAATCATGCAGCAGTGCGAAAGATCAGCGTGAAAGGGCGTCATCGATGATTTTGGCAAAGATCTGATCGAGTTCGGCTGCCAGCTCGTCGAGCTTGGGATTATCATAGAGCGCAAAAATTGAAGTCGGCGTTCGATAAGTTATATTAGCTTTCTTGTTTATTCCCGCCGTTACATAAAGCCGTATCGGTGTTTCCACTCCGGAAAGGATATTGGCTTCGATCATCCGCAACGCATAGTCATTGCGGGACACCATCAGAACAGTATTGTCTGGAATTTGGCTGCCGTGCCCCATGGCGCTCGTCGTCGCGACCAGCGTCATGCCATTGACGGCGATCGATTTTTGCAGCCGCCCGACCAATTCGTGGAACGAATAGTCGCTTTGCCACGACACCGTGCCCGGATAAGGCCCGACCGCTTCGGCTTCGGTCTCCTGCGCCCTGGCGCTTTGGCCCATGATGTCGGCCATCAAGGGCGCCAGCGCCAGACAGATCACAATGATGCCAAACCGCCATGCTGAAGGCGCGTGCCCCATCTTTGACGCTCCTCAAAGACCGGCTCGGACGGCCGGTTACGATCGGCACTATAGCGGGCCCGATCAGAGGCGTGACATGCGGCGGGAGGGGGCGATGCGATTTCTTGCGGCTGTTGCGTGTAATCCTCTTTTCGGTTGGGTGCGCAGGCTCCGCCGCGACCTTCAAGCGGTTTCCGCGTCCTGTGCCGGTCGAGCGGTCAACTGGAACAGGCGCGGATCGGTCAGGGCGGCCACACTCACCGTCTTGGTCAGCGAGGAATCACCTTGATTGATCAGCTGGGCATAGGCCAATCCATCATAACCGGTGAAAATCCTGGTCACGGTCCAGCCAACGGAAGGCCGGCCGAGATAAGTCTTGCCCGTGGCCCGGTAAACCTGACCGGATTTCACATCGGGTTTTGCCATCTTGGTATCCCTTTGCAGATCTTCTGTCGGCGCCGCACCGGGGCGAAAGATCACAACCGCGAACCGGAGCCGCCTGGTTGGACTGAACGCGTGCGGGCCGGCATTTTTAGGGACGCGATGAAGCGGTTGTGTCGGCGTCCCTGAAACGGCGGGCGAAAACCGGGACGATCTCGGTTTCGGCCGCACATAGAACGCGCGGCCAGCCCTTTTGTGCCGACATGACGAAAATTTAAAATTACCGGAGCCGGCTGCGGGATCTTGCACCCGCGCCGGCTCCGAGGGGGTTGCCGGGGCGGGGGCCTGAGCCGATCCCGCGCGACATCCAGAACAAAATGAGATTATTGGTTCTTGTTGCGTTCCGCAAGTGCTTTTTCGAATCTCACCCGACTTTCGGTTCGGCGTGATGCGGGATCACCAGACACCGGTATTCGGCATCGAAACCCATGGCTCCTGCGGCGGCAAGGCATCGCCGTCCTGAAGCAGCTCGATGGAGACATTGTCGGGCGAGCGGATGAACGCCATGCGGCCGTCGCGCGGGGGGCGATTGATGGTGACGCCCTTGCCCATCAGCGATTGGCACAGGGCGTAGATATCGGCCACGCGATAGGCCAGATGACCGAAATTCCGGCCAACGTCCAGCGTTTCGGTATCCCAATTATGAGTCAGCTCGACCTGGGCGCTTTCATCGCCCGGAGCGGCAAGAAAGATCAGGCTGAACCGCCCGGCCGGATGATCGACCCGGCGCAATTCCTTGAGCCCCAGCTTGTTGACGTAGAAATCCAGCGAAGCAGCGACATCGCTGATGCGAACCATGGTGTGCAGATATTTCATCTCAGGCTGCTCCGGGTTGTTTGGACGGATAGAGCCGTAACATGACGCGAGCATGCCACCAAGCGCCGGGTCATGGCACGCGATCACGGCTGGCCGCCGCCTGACGCATCGCGGCCGCGAGCATCCGGTCATTGTCGCCGCCGTTTACCTCCAGCGCCGTGGCGACACCGGCGATGTCGGCGGTGGAGCGATTCTGGTTCAGCTTGCGCTTGGCTTCGATCCGGTCGATCGCAATCTCGATGCCGACGATGGCGCGGCTCATGCGCGTGACGTACTCGTCCGGCAGGGCCGCGAGCGTCCAGGCCGGATCATACTGCGCCGTCAACGCTTCGAGAATGGGGCGCAATGCCGCTTCGTCTTCGAGGGTCCGGGCGGTGCCGTAGACATGGACCGCTTCGTAGTTCCAGGTCGGCACGCTGTTGCCCGGCTGATACCAGCGGGGCGAGACATAGGCATGCGGCCCGCTGAAAATCGCCAGGGCCGGGCCGCCTGCCGCAAAATGGCGCCAATGCTCGTTGGCGCGGGCGACATGGCCGCGCAGGACGCCGTGCGACCCGATCTCGGGATGATAGGTCATGGGCAGATGAGTCGCGGTCAACGCGTCACCGGCACCGGAAACCAGTACGGCGAAACCATTGTCTCGGATCAGCCGCGCGACGGTCGACGGGTCGGTTTCACGGAAATGCGACGGTATGTACATGATGCCCCGTTTCGCACGAGTTTATTGCGTTGATTCACGTCGATATTTGCTGCCGGCCGAAGAACGCCACGAGCGCCTCGGCACAGGCCGCCGGTGCTTCCTCCGCGATGAAATGCCCGCAATCGAGCGGCACTTCATCCGCCTCCGCCGCCCAGCGGCGCCAGGCCGGCAGGGGCGATCCGGTGGGGAAATAGCCACGGCCCCAGATCACTCGAACCGGACATCGGATACGTTTTCCGCTCGCCCGGTCGGCCGCGTCCTGTTCGAGATCGATGCTCATCGCGGCCCGGTAATCGGCGCAGGTCGCGGCGATCACCGTGGGATTGCGAAAGCAACGGGTGTATTCGTCGACCGCGGCGCGGTCCAAGGCGCCGCGATCGCCGGCCCATCGGGTCAGAAGATGGTCGAGATAGAAGTCCGGATCGAGCCCGATCAGCCGCTCAGCCAGCGGGGCCGGCTGGGCCAGAAACAGCCAATGATAGCTCTTCAGGGCACGCTTCCAATCCATGGCCTCGCAGGCATCGAGCGTCGGCACGATATCGATCGGCGCGAAGGCCCGCACCAGCTCTGGATAGTCCAGGGCGAGGCGGAATCCGATGCGGCCGCCCCGATCGTGGCCTGCGACGAAAATATGCTCATAACCCAGCACCCGAACGAGTTCGCGAAGGGTTTGGGCGGTGCGGCGTTTGGCGTAATTCGCCGTCTCCGGCGCCGGGCCGCGGCTCGCCCCATAGCCCGGCAGATCAGGGATGATCAAGGTGAAATGCCTCGCCAGGGAATCGGCGACGGCGTGCCAGGCGGCGCGGGTCTGCGGATAGCCGTGCAGCAGCAGCAGCGGCGGGCCGCTGCCGCCCGCGGTGACATGCATCACCGTATCGCCGATCGCGATTTCGCTCTGCGTGAAGCCGTCGAACATTGCCAAGATCCCTGCGGACACGTTGCGGAGCCCATCGTTGCAAAGGGATTTTCCGGACGCAAGGGGCGCGGTGTGGGCCGGTCGCGGCAATTTTTTTGAGCCGACACATTCATGGTGCAAATTCTGGCGTTCGGGCCGCTCGGAACGCATGTCTCACCCGTGTTCAGATACGCTTTACAGCTGCGGTATTATCGATAATTTCCAGACTGAGCTGGCGAAAAGCGGAATGGTTTTCGCTCGGCCCGCCGTTCTTCCCGTCCGCCGGAGAGGCTCATGTGGATCGTCAGAGTTGCCCTCGACCGGCCCTACACATTTATCGTGCTGGCATTGCTGCTGCTGATCTTCGGGCCGCTGACCATTCTGCGCACGCCGACCGATATTTTTCCCAATATTGGTATCCCGGTCGTCAGCGTGGTCTGGAATTATACCGGCCTGCCGCCGCAGGAAATGGGCGATCGGATCGACGCAAATTTCGAGCGCGCCGTGACCACGACGGTCAATGATGTCGAGCATATCGAATCGCAATCGCTGGAAGGCGTCGGCGTCGTCAAGATCTTCTTCCAGCCGAGCGTTAATATCGATGTGGCGCTGAGCCAGGTCACGGCGATCGCGCAAACCCTGCTGCGCCAGATGCCGCCGGGCACCACCCCGCCTTTGGTGGTCAGCTACAACGCGTCGAGCGTGCCGGTGATCCAGTTGGCGCTGTCGTCCGGCAAGTTGTCCGAGCAGGAGCTGTTCGATCTGGGCAACAGCTTCATCCGAACCCAATTGGCGACGGTCCAGGGCGCCTCGATCCCCTTCCCCTATGGCGGCAAGCAGCGGCAGGTCCAGGTCGATCTGGATCAGCGGGCGATGCAGGCCAAGGGCATATCGGCCCAGGATGTCAGCAACGCGATCGGCGCGCAAAATCTGATCCTGCCGGCCGGCACGGAAAAGATCGGGGTTTATGAGTACAATGTGAAGCTCAATGCCAGCCCGCAATCGATCGCCGAACTGAACGATCTGCCGGTCAAGTCGGTCAATGGCAACACGCTCTATGTCCATGACGTCGCCCATGTGCGCGACGGTTACGCGCCGCAGACCAATGTGGTGCGGGTCGATGGCGAACGCGCCGTGCTGATGAGCGTGCAGAAGACCGGCAACGCCTCGACGCTCGACATCATCTCGCGGATCAAGGACCGGCTGCCGCTGATTCGCGACGGCTTGCCGGCGGAAATGAATATCGATGCGGTGGGCGATCAATCGGTCTTCGTCGGCGCCGCGGTTGAAGGCGTGGTGCGCGAGGGGATCATCGCCGCGGCGCTGACCGGGCTCATGATCCTGCTGTTCCTCGGCAGTTGGCGCAGCACGCTGATCATCACGGTGTCGATCCCGCTTTCGGTGCTGGCCTCGATCGTCGTGCTCTCGGCGCTCGGCCAGACCATCAACATCATGACGTTGGGCGGGCTGGCGCTCGCGGTCGGCATTCTGGTCGATGACGCGACGGTCGCGATCGAAAACATCAATTGGCATCTTGAGCAGGGCAAGGCCGTCGAGCCCGCGATCCTCGATGGCGCCCAGCAGATCGCCGTGCCCGCTTTGGTTTCGACCCTGTGCATCTGCATCGTCTTCGTGCCGATGTTCTTTCTGTCCGGCGTTGCGAAGTTTCTGTTCGTGCCGCTGGCCGAGGCCGTGGTCTTTGCTATGCTCGCCTCTTACGTGCTGTCGCGCACGCTGGTGCCGACGCTGGCCAAATATCTGCTGCATCCGCATGTCCCTGGTGAAGATCACGCGCCGCGCAGCTGGATCGGACGGTTTCAGGCGGGGTTCGAACGCGGCTTCGTCGGCCTGCGGCGGCGCTACCGGGCGCTGTTGGGGCTGGCCCTGATGAATCGCCGCGTTTTCGCGGCCGGGTTCATGGTGCTGGTGCTGGCGTCGCTGGCACTGGCGCCGCAGCTCGGCGAGGATTTCTTTCCGACGGTCGATGGCGGGCAGATCAAGCTGCATCTGCGCGCCCATACCGGCACCCGCATCGAGGAAACCGCCCGGATCTGCGACGAGGTGGAGGCGCTGATCCGTGGCACGATCCCGACCGGCGATCTGGAAAAAATGGTCGATAATATCGGCCTGCCGTACAGCGGGATCAATCTGTCCTACAGCAACTCGGCACCAACCGGCACGGCCGATGCCGATATCCTGGTCTCGCTGACGCCAGGCCACCTTCCGACCGCGGATTACGTCCGCACGCTGCGCCGGCAATTGCCCGAGGCGTTTCCCGGGGTCGGCTTCGCCTTTCTGCCGGCTGATATCGTCGGCCAGATTTTGAATTTCGGCCTGCCGGCGCCGATCGATATCCAGATCATCGGCAATAACGCCACGGCCAACCGGCAATATGCCAACGATCTCTACGAGAAGCTCCGCACGGTGCCGGGGCTGGCCGATCTCAGGATTCAGCAGGCCATCGACACGCCGGAACTGGAACTCGACGTCGATCGCAGCCGCGCCGAGGAGTTGGGCCTGACTCAGCGCGATGTCGCCAACAACATGCTGATCTCGCTCAGCGGCAGCTTTCAAACCTCGCCGACCTTTTGGCTCAACCCGAAAAACGGCATTTCCTATTCGATCGTCACCCAGACGCCGCAATATCAGCTCGATTCGCTTGAGGCTCTGAAGAATCTGCCGGTGACCGGGAGCAACGGCCAGCAGCCGCAGATCCTGGGGGCGCTCGCCAAGGTCAGCCGCGGCGTCGGGCCGGTGGTAGCCTCGCATTACAATGTCCAGCCGGTGATCGATCTCTTCGCCTCGGTGCAGGATCGCGATCTGGGCGCGGTCAGCGCCGATATACGCCGCATTCTCGACGAGATGGCGCCGCAGGTGCCGAAAGGATCGAGCATCGTTCCGCGCGGTCAGACCCAGACCATGGAGACCTCGTTCTTCGGCCTCTACGCCGGTCTCGCCTTCGCCATCGTGCTGGTCTATCTGCTGATCGTGGTCAATTTCCAGTCCTGGCTCGATCCGTTCATCATCATCACCGCCTTGCCGGCGGCACTCGCCGGCATCGTCTGGATGCTGTTTCTCACCCACACGACACTGAGCGTTCCGGCCCTGACCGGCGCCATCATGTGCATGGGTGTTGCCACCGCCAACAGCATCCTGGTGGTGAGCTTCGCCCGCGAACGCCTCGATCATGGCCGCGACGCGCTCACGGCCGCGCTGGAGGCGGGCTTCGGGCGGTTCCGTCCGGTGCTGATGACTGCGCTTGCCATGATCATCGGCATGGTGCCGATGGCGCTCGGCCTGGGCGAGGGCGGTGAGCAGAATGCGCCGCTCGGGCGCGCCGTCATTGGCGGGCTGCTGCTGGCGACCCTTGCCACCCTGTTCTTCGTTCCCACGGTTTTCTGCATGGTCCATGGCCGCCATGCGGCACGCCAACGCGCTAGACGTCCGGAGACCGCTCATGTCCTCCCCTAACAACCCCCGACCGCACCGCCCGCGGCCCGGCACCTTGCGTCTCGTCGGACTGGCCGTTGTCGTTGCCATGATCGCGGCCGGCGGCTGGGGCATCGCCGCACGCTCCGGCGCTCATGCCGCCCTCCAGGCCGAGAGCGCGCAGCGGGCCGTGACGCGCGTGAGTTTGATCAAGGCGTCGGGCGGCCCCAAATCCGAGGATGTAGTGCTGCCCGGTACCGTGCAGGCCTATCTCGACACGCCGATCTATGCCCGCACGAGCGGCTATGTGAAGGCGTGGTACACCGATATCGGCGCGCAGGTGACTAAGGGGCAATTGCTGGCCGAGATCGACACGCCGGAGATCGACGACCAGCTACGCCAGGCCGAGGCCGATCTGGCGACGGCCGAGGCAAACGGCAAGCTGGCCGGCAGCACGGCGAAGCGCTGGCAGGCGCTGGCCGCGACCGATTCGGTGTCGCGCCAGGAAAACGACGAAAAGGCAGCCGACGCCGCCGCCAAGGGGGCGGTGGTCAATGGCGCCAAGGCCAATGTTGCACGGTTGCAGCAGCTCGAATCCTTCAAGCATGTCGTGGCACCCTTCGACGGCGTCGTCACGGCGCGCAAGACCGATGTCGGCGCCCTGATCAATGCCGGCAGTGGCATCGGGCCGGAATTGTTCCATGTCGCCGATACCGGACGGCTGCGCGTCTATGTTCAGGTGCCGCAAGCCTATGTTCCGCTGATCAAGGTCGGCATGACGGCCAATCTGCACTTCATCGAATTTCCGCGGCGCGATTTCCCGGCCAAAGTCGCGCGCTCGGCCGAGGCGATGGATGCGACGGCGCGCACGCTGCTGGTCGAGTTGCAGGTCGATAACGCCAAGCACGAGCTGTTGCCCGGCGGCTATACCGAAGTGCATCTGACGGCCCAGGCCGATACCGGCGCGGTGCGACTGCCGATCAACACGCTGTTGTTCCGTGCCGAGGGGTTGCGCGTCGCCAAGATCGATGGCAACAGCCATGTCGCGCTGGTACCGGTTGCATTGGGCCGCGACTATGGGACCGAGGTCGAAATCGTCGATGGCGTCACGCCCGACGAGTCGGTCATCGTCAATCCACCCGATTCACTGAGGGACGGCCAGCCGGTCAAGGTCGTCACGCCCTCGACCCCGCAAGTCGCGGAGGCGGGTGCGAAAAAATGAGGTTGATCCGTTCGGCAAAGGGCGTTGCCGGGATGGCTGCGGCCCTGTCGCTCGCCGCCTGTTCGCTGGCGCCGGAATATCATCGGCCCGAGACCCCGGCACCGCCCGCCTTCAAGGAGGCGGGGGAATGGAAGAGGGCCGAGCCGGCTGACGAGGCACCCAAGGGAGAATGGTGGAAGCGCTTCGGCGATCCGGTACTGAACGACTTGGAGGACAAGCTCGGCGGCGCCAATCAGGGTCTGAAGGCGGCCTTTGCCCGCTTTCAGCAGGCCCGCGCTGTGGTGCGGATCGCCCACGCCGATACGCTGCCGCAGGTCTCGGTGAACGGTGCCGGCAGGCGCCAAAGAGTATCGCAAACCTTGGCTTTCCCGAATCAGCCGGCCAATTTTTCCGATTATGCGCTAAGCGCCGATGTGTCCTATGAGATCGATGTCTGGGGCCGGGTGCGCAGCAGCCTCGAATCCGCCAAGGACAAGGCGGAGGCCGGTGCCGGCGATCTGGCGACGACCGATCTCGGTTTGCGGGCCGATCTGGCCGATGATTATTTCGCGCTGCGCGGCTTCGATACCCAGCAGCATATTCTCGACGAGACGGTCATTGCCTTCGCCGCGGCGCTCGATCTGACGGGACGGCGCCATGAGGGCGGCGTGCAGCCGGCCGCCGATGTGGCGCAGGCCGAAGGGCAACTTGAAACTGCTCGGACCCAGGCGGCTGAGAATCTGCTGCGCCGGGCGCAGATGGAACATGCCGTCGCCATCCTGGTGGGCGAGCCGCCCGAGCAATTCAGCCTGCCGCCCCAGCCGTTCGACAACCGTCCGCCGCCACCGGTCGAGGCCGGTCTGCCCTCGGCGCTGATCGAGCGCCGTCCGGATGTCGCCGCGGCGGAACGGCGCGTCGCCGCCGCCAATGCCGATATCGGCGTGGCGCGTGCCGCGTTCTTCCCGGTGTTCACGCTGGACAGTATGCTCGGCCTGGATTCCGCTACGCCGAGGCGATTTTTTCAGGCGCAGAGCACGATCTGGTCGCTCGGGTCATCGGCCGCGGTCGCGCTGTTCGACGGCGGGCGGCGCGACGCCATGACCGATCAGGCGCGCGCGGCTTACGACGAGACCGTTGCCAATTATCGCCTGACGGTGCAGACCGCCAATGGCGAGGTCGAGGACAATCTGGCAGCGCTTCGGCTGCTCGACCGCGAGGCGCGCACCCAGCGCGCGGCCGTGTCGGCGACGCAGCGCGCACTCGATCAGGCCAAGCTGCGCTATACCGCCGGCCTCGTCACCTATATCGAGGTGGTCGAGAGCGAGAATCTGGCGCTGGCGGCCCAGCTTTCGGCGGCCGATATCGATACGCGGCGTATGACCTCGACCGTCCAGCTGATCAAGGCGCTGGGCGGCGGCTGGGATGCCGGGACGGGGCTCGAACTGGAGCGGACGGCGGGCCTGCCGCCGGCTGCTCCATGAGTGCGCGGGAGGGGCCGCGCACCTGCCGGCGCGAGCGCGTGCGCAACGCCGTGATCGCGCGCATTCTCGACGGCACCTATCCGCCCGGCACCCGGCTCAAGGAACTGGCGCTCGCCACCGAGTTCGGCGTGAGTCAGGCACCGGTGCGCGAGGCGCTGCGCGAACTCGAAGTCTCCGGTCTCGCGGTTTCCGAACCGTTCTGCGGCACCCGCGTAATTGGCGTCGATGCGCAGGAATTGCGCGAAGCCTATGAGCTGAAAGCGGTGATCGAGGAGCGCGCGGCCGAACGTGCCCCGCCCTGCACCGCCGAGGCGCTAGAGGGGCTGGAGGCCGATCTGGCGCAGATGCAGGCAGCGGCCGAAACGCTGGATTACGAGAGCTTTTCCGTCGCCAGCCTGTCGTTCCACCGTGGCATCGTCGTGATGTCCGGCAACCGCGCCTTTCTGCGGGCCTGGGACGGGCTGCATTGGCAGGTGCGCTCGCGCGTCGCCATCCGGCAGGCGGGTACCGCCTTGCCCGACTATATCGATGCGCATCGCGAGGTCGTCAATATGTTGCGCGCCGGCGACGGCCGGCGTGCCGGCAAGGCGCTGCGCGGGAGTATCGACAAATTCCTGGCGATGTAGCGCCGGAACCGCGCCTCGCCAAAATGTGAATGTGATGATTGCGGCAACCCGCTGGCGCATAATTCAACCTTCCGGCATCCTGCCCGCCAACGGGCGCATTTGCCCAAATTTGGGGGCGTCCGATGACGTTGAAACGATCCATATTAACCGCTGCGGGAATCTATGCCGTTTTGGGCGGGAGTGGCGCCCTCGCGGTGCAAGCCCTGCCGCAGCCGGCGCCGCCCGCACCGGCCATCGCACCGCCGGTCGATACCCCCTATTCGGGCACGATTCGCGTAGCGGTCGATACGACCGATTTGCCGCACGGCATCTTCGCGGTCCATGAGACAATTCCGGTCGCCGCCGGGCCGCTCACCTTGCTCTATCCGAAGTGGCTGCCGGGCACCCATTCGCCGAGCGGGCCGATCGACAAGTTCGCCGGGCTGGTGATTACGGCCGGCGGCAAGCGGATCGAGTGGCAGCGCGACCCGGTCGATGTCTATGCCTTCCACGTCGATGTGCCGGCCGGCGTGACGGCGCTTGATGCCGATTTTCAGTTCCTCTCTGCGGTTTCGACGCGTGAGGGGCGGGTGATGATGACGCCCGACATGCTGAGCCTGCAATGGATCGACCTCGTGCTTTATCCGGCCGGCTATTTCACCCGCCAGATCCAGGTCGCGGCCAGCGTCACGCTGCCGGCGGATTTCAAATTCGCCACGGCACTCGACACGGTATCGACCAAGGGTGCGGTGACCGAGTTCAAGCCGACACCCTTCGAGACGCTGGCCGATTCGCCGATGATCGCCGGTCGCAATTTCCGCAGCTTCGACCTTGATCCGGGCGGCCCGGCGCGGGTCACGCTCGACGTGATCGCCGACCGGCCGGAACAGCTCGACGCGACGCCCGCCGAGATCGACGCGCACAAGGCGCTGGTGCAGCAAGCCTACAAGCTGTTCGGCGCGCATCATTACGATCACTATGATTTCCTGCTGTCGCTCAGCGACAAAATGGGCGGCAACGGGCTGGAGCATCATCAGTCGAGCGAAGACGGCACCACGCCGAAATATTTCACCGACTGGGGCAAGACGGCGGCCGGGCGCGATCTGCTGTCGCATGAATTTGCTCATTCCTGGGACGGCAAATTCCGCCGCCCGGCCGATCTCTGGACGCCGAATTTCAACGTGCCGATGCGCGACAGCCTGCTCTGGGTCTATGAAGGGCAGACGCAATATTGGGGCGTTGTGCTGGCCGCGCGCTCGGGCCTGTGGACGAAGCAGCAGGGGCTCGATGCCATCGCCGCGACGGCCGCAACCTATGATCATCGGGTCGGCCGTAGCTGGCGGGCGCTCGAAGACACCACGAACGACCCGATCATCGCCCAGCGGCGGCCTTTGTCGTGGCTCAGTTGGCAGCGCAGCGAGGATTATTACTCCGAAAGCCAACTGGTCTGGTTCGATGTCGATACGCAGATCCGCGAACTTTCGGGCGGCAAGCAATCGCTCGATGATTTCGCTAAGGCGTTTTACGGGATCGAGAATGGCAGCTTCGTGCCGGCGACCTACAATTTCGACGAGGTGGTCAAGACGCTGAATTCGGTCCAGCCCTATGATTGGGCCGGTTTTCTGAAGCAGCGGCTGGACG
>JAXDMU010000154.1:0-3016 GCA_034665905.1 Aliidongia sp.
CCGTTTTCGCCGGCCCCCTGGCACTGATCACTCATGGCGGCACGATGGATAACATGGCGCATCGGCGGCGCACCGGGCGACGATGATGCCGAGCGCGAGCGATGCCGCCGTTGACGTGCGGACGGCCGAGAGTTGCCGTCCCCCTGCAATGGTTCCCGCGCCTGCGCGACGCGTCACCCGAGCAACGGGGGCATTGGCGTCTCATCGGCTGCGGCCAGGGGATTCATTGGCCCGATCTGGACAAAGATATCCCGGTCGAAGGGGTCCTGCGGCGGACATGACCGTTCTACGGAGCGCACTGGCTGGGGAAGCGTCTGGAAACTTTCTATACGTGCATAGCCATGGAAGTTTTGGCCATGACCCGCTTACTTACACAGGCTGTCGAAAAAATGCGAGTCCTGCCTGACGCGATGCTGGACGAACTTGCGCATGTGCTTCTGCAACTCGTTGGTGACGACCAACCGGTCATCCGGCTGACCGCCGAAGAAGACGCGGCGCTTGATGAATCGGTGGCGCAAGCCGAGCGGGGCGAGTTCGCAACGGACGAAAACATCCGCGCCATATGGTCGAAACACGGGCTTTAAAGGTTCGCTACGCAAGGGCGGGCCGCCGCCCGGAACGTGTCAACGATTGTGAGACAGCCGGTTTCGTAAATTAAGCTCTGTTTATCTGCGCCGTTGTGGGCGGATTTATCCAGGTGGCGGTCGGTTTTTCGGGCGGCTGAGGCGGCCGAACGCGCCGAACGTGGCTTGGTCGATGCCAATCTCGGCGGCGGCCTCATCAAGCAGCGGGTCGCACGGCCAGGGCAAGGGCGGCGGGGTGGCTTCCGGAATTTGATGGCGTATCGCGCAGGTGCCCACACCGTGTTCCTGTACGGTTTCGCCAAGAACGAGCGCGACAATATCGGGCCGGACGAACTGGACTTCTGACGTCGGGTGGCAACCGCTTTCCTCGCCATGGGTGAAGCAAAGTTCGCGGCACTGGTCGCGGCGCAGGAAATCATGGAGGTGAGCGGCGATGACTGAAAAAACCCACCGTAACCAGCGGCTTGAAGCGCTGCACAAGACCGGCGCGGCGTTGCGTCGGGTCGGAGCCCTCGACAAAGCAACGATGCGTGACCTGGACGCCTTCTGCCTGACCAAGGTGGAGGATATCAGCGCTCAGGAAATTCAGGCGTTGCGTCAGCGCGAGGGGATCAGCCAGGCGGTTCTGGCTTGTCACCTCAATGTCGGCATCAAACTTGTCAGCGATTGGGAGCGTGGAGTCAGGCGTCCGAGCGGACCGTCGCTCAAGCTCTTGGCGTTGGCCCGTGCCAAGGGGCTTGATGCTATCGCCTAGATAACATTGCGTTCCATGCTATCGTCATCTCGCCATGATTGCCAAGAACTGGACGCACCCGTGCCCGACACCGACATCCTAGACCGCCTCAAATCCGTCGTCGGCCCGCGCGGCTGGGTCGCCGATCCGGCTGAGGTCGAACCCTATCTGACCGAGATGCGCGGGCTCTATCGCGGCGCCACCGCCCTGGTGCTGCGCCCGGCCAACACGGCGGAAGTCTCCGCGATCGTGCGGATCTGTGCCGAGGCCCGGTTGCCGATCGTGCCGCAGGGCGGCAATACCGGGCTGGTCGGCGGCGGCGTGCCGGCCGAGGATGGCCGCAATATCGTGCTGGCGCTCGGGCGGATGAACCGGATCCGCCGGATCGATCCGGAGAATTTCACGCTGACCGCCGAGGCCGGCTGCATTCTGGCCGAGATCCAGCGCGCGGCCGATGCGGCCGACCGGCTGTTTCCGCTCAGCCTCGGTGCCGAGGGCACCTGTCAGATCGGCGGCAATATCTCGACCAATGCTGGCGGGATTCAGGTGCTGCGCTATGGCAACACGCGCGATCTCGTGCTCGGGATCGAGGCGGTGCTGCCCGATGGCCGGATCTGGGACGGCTTGCGCAGCCTGCGCAAGGACAATACCGGCTATGATCTGAAGCAGTTGTTCATCGGCGGCGAAGGCACGCTCGGCATCGTCACCGCCGCCAGCCTGCGGCTCTTCCCCAAGCCGCGCGAGCTGGCCACCGCGTTCGTCGGGCTGACCGATGGCCATGCCGCGATGCGGCTCTTCACGCGGGCGCGCGAGGCGACCGGCGATCAGATCACCGCCTTCGAACTCATCCCGCGCATCGGGATCGAGATCGGCATGCGCCATGTCGCGGGCGTGATCGACCCGCTCGACCTCCCCTACCCGGCCTATGCGCTGATCGAGCTTTCCTCGCCCAGCCGCAAGGCCGGGCTCTCGGCATTGCTCGAAACGCTGCTGGAGGAGGCACTTGAAGCCGGCGAGATCCTCGACGGCACCGTGGCCGCCAGCGAGGCGCAGCGGCGGGCCTTGTGGCTGATCCGCGAGGGGGTGGTCGAGGGCCAGCGCCATGAGGGCGGCTCGATCAAACATGATGTCGCGGTCCCGGTCGCCTCGGTCGCCATGTTTCTCGATCGCGCGACCGCGGCGGTGACGGAACGGCTGCCCGGTATCCGCGTCGTCGCCTTCGGCCATGCCGGCGACGGCAACATTCATTTCAATCTGAGTCAGCCGGTTGGCGCCGACCGGGCGGCCTATCTTGCCCGCTGGGATGAGTTCAATCACATCGTCCACGGCATCGTGGCCGACCTCGGCGGCTCGATCAGCGCCGAGCACGGCATCGGCCGATTGAAACGCGAGGAGATCACGCGCTACAAATCGCCTCTCGAACTTGAGCTGATGGCGCGGATCAAGGCCGCGCTCGATCCGCTTCACATTATGAATCCGGGCAAGACCGTGCCGGACTTCCCCACCGCCGAAGGGCCAGTATCATGATCCCCTATGCCCCACCGCTCGCCGACATGTGGTTCGCGCTCGAACAGACCGCACGGCTGGACGAGATCGCCCAACTGCCGGGCTGCGAGGGTGCGGCGCCCGATGTCGTCATGGCCGTGCTGGAAGAAGCGGCGAAGCTTGCGAGCGGCGTTTTGGCGCCGCTCAATGACGT
>JAXDMU010000155.1:0-7725 GCA_034665905.1 Aliidongia sp.
TTTTACCGTCTTGTCGATCGGTGCGAAGGGGTCACCGTCCATGACGGTCGGCCACATAGGGATCGATGGTCAGCATTGAGGCAACGCGCATCGCGGCCTCTAACTGAGTCAGGCTGAACAGATAGGCGGCAAGACTGATCGGATCGCCGCCGCTGTCGCCAGTCGCGAAATCCGACCATTTGCCGGTATCGATGTTGACCCGAAAGCTGCCCGGCCGACGATCATGGCGCCGCGGATTGCGCGCATCCCATTCTCGCCCGCGCCGCGTGCCATCGGATAGCCAGCGCGCCAGAATATTTTCGAGCGACGCTACAGCCGCTTCGTTGATCCGCTCGAAATCGATAGGTCGCATTATTAGACCAATATGTGGCGCTTGAAATTTAGCGCGCGCAGCCGCTCCGAAAGACGATCCATACTCTCGACGAACCGCTGATAGACCGCGTCGATCATCAACAAATAGGCCGGATCGGGCCAATACTCGATCGGACAGGCTTCGATCTCGACGAGAACAGTTTCCGTTCCGACCAGTACGCGCTTGCCGCGCCCCACTTTGCGCGTTATGGGGCGCTGTTCGCTATACCGCTCTATGAGGTCTATACGGTAATCGACACGCCGACCATCGACCATTGACCAAGCATATCGGTCTTTCAGCCGATCCGCCTCGACCATGCACGGCCGGGAGATCATATCACTGGGCTCGGGCGCTTCTCCCTTGGCGGCATACTGCATCAGCAGCAGCGCGGAAATTCCGCCGATTTCGAAGACTGCGGTGTGGACCTGGACGGCATCGGAGTCGACCTTCGGCCGCGGCGCATCCGCACCGGCCAACCCGCTGATATCGACCATGTAACCGAACCAGTCACCCGGCAGCTTCAGATATCGATGCGCCAACTGATCGCGGTAGGTCCAAACCAGCAGTTCCCACGCGGTAACCGAACGCGGTGTCGCGCGACGATCGGGCGGAAACATCGGCACATCATGCATGATGCGCGCCGCCGCCATCATCGCCGCACCGTCGCTTCGGCGATCGCCACATGCGCCGCGGCGATCCACGTCCCGGCTTCGACCTGGAGGCCGATCGCCACGGCCAGCGCGCGCGACACGATCGAGTGGCCGGCGCCAGCGCAGGCCGGATCGACCAGAGCCGGGCCGCCGATGTGATCGAGCAGATCCTGCGGCGTATAGCCATGTTGCAGCAGCATCGATGCCAAGATCGCGGCATGGGTGACGAGCGCTTGCAGATCGCTTCCCTCGCGCAGGCCATCGACGAAAATCTCCCGGACGTGGCCGGCACGGTCGAACCCGGCATCGATAAAGATTTTGGTCTCTGCGTTCGCCGATAGCGCGATCAGCGTGGTGCCGAATTGCAGGCGTCGATTGGGTAATTGCGCACGGTTCATGCTCATCAATCCTCGTGCATCCACCAGAGTTTGGGCGAATTGGAATCTGTTGCTGGTGCCGCCGCGCTGGGCGACGAGGGCGGCGCTTCGCCAATTTTGCCGGCTCCGATCGAGGGAGTGAGGCACGTCCAGCGTCCGCCCCGCCGCACCGATATCTCGCCCGTGGCGGTAGTCATGGTATAGACATCGCCCAGATCGGGATCTGTTGCCGGTGGCGCCGGTGGCTGTTGAGACGATGGATCGGCTTGGCCCATTGTGCCCGCACTCTTACCGGACACGACGCATGCCCAGCTGCCGTCATGGCGCCTCCATGTCTCGCCCGTGTCGAGATTGCGCACCTTGGCGTCACCGCGCGCGAAATTGCCGCCGAGGGAGCGCATCGCTGACTCTTGACTGGGCCAGTGCGCCCGATCGAGCCCGCCCTGGCTGGCGACCCAGCGCCGCATCATCGGCCCGCCATCAAGCGGGCGCGATCGATGCCGGCGACGGCATGGCAGCCGAGCGAGGCACTGCGCCGCATGCGCAGGACAATTTCACCGATATTATGCGAAGTCAGCTTGCCGGCGCCCATCTCGTCCTGCCGCTCAAGCCAGCGGCGAACAGCGTCTTCCGGCACGCCCTGCTTCAGCGCCTCCCAGGTGGCGCGGATGACCAGCGCCGAAATGCCGCCCGGCTTGTTGGCCCACGCCGCGCCAACCAGCATGACCGCCTTGGTGCCGTGCCGATCCTCGGTGGCCTGGGTAATCGTCGCTAGCGCGAGGGTTTGGCCCGGCGCCAGATGGTTTCGCTGGATCGGAAAGCGCGGAATTTCGATCCCGGCCTGGTGGGCCAATTGGCTCGTCGCGCACGCCGCCTCATCACCAGCGGCCAGCTTGGCATGGTGGATGGCATAGGGATTGACCTTGACGCGTGTTTCGTTTGTCGCCAGGAAAATCGCCGCCTGATGGCGCGGATCATCCGCCACGACGACGATGCAGGGCACGGTTTTCAGGCCGACGCGCCGCGCTGCCTCGACGCGATGCTGGCCATCGATAATGGCCCATCCATCGCCTCCATAGCGCTGTTGGGCGACCATGGCGACGCCGAAACAGGACCATTGGAAATTACGGGCGATCTTAGCGATCGCGGCTTGGCTGACCCGGCCCTCAATCGTGCGCTGATAGCCGGGATCGATCGACAGCATCGCCACCGGCAGCCAGGCCAGTTCCGGCCGTGGGCCGGGGTCACAGACGGTTGGTTGGTCGCTCATGGCGCACCTCGAAAAAACGCCCGGCCAGACGCAAGGACATTGCGCCGGGCCGGGCGAGGTTCAGGGACGAAACCGACGCGAACGACGTTCGCGCCCTTCGCCGGATCTGTGGAACCGGGCAAAGCTCTGGGGAGAAGGAGGTCGTGGCGATGCGGTTCACGCGGCATCGGTCATATCCTCAGTCTCGAAAAAATCAGCCGGCGAGAGATCGATGCCTAATTCGCGGGCCAGATTGAGAATCGGTTGCTGCCACTTGGTCGGAATGACGCCGCCACGGCCGCCGCGCGATTTGGGGTAGCCCCATTTATGTATGCCGCTGCGGTGAATCTTGATCGATCGCTCCGCAAACAAGCGGGCGAGGCGCTCGGGACCGCCGAATTTGGCGAAGATTTTTTTAGCGACGTTGCTCATACCCATATGTTGCTATTATGGAAACTGAAACGTCAATAGATATGTTGCTCTTTTTAGCTACTGCGCCAATGGATTTTTTTTGGCATGATCGCCGCCATGAAACAGCAATGGATCATCGACCGACTGAGAGAGATCGACGCCTCTCAGGAGCAACTGGGGGCAGCAATGCGCCCGCCGATGGAAAAAACATCGATCAACAAGCGGATACACGGCCGGTATAAATTCCGGCCGACTGACGTGCCGCGGCTTGCGGAATTCCTCCGCTTGCCACGCGAAACCGTCATAGCCCGGCTGTATGACGCTGAAACCAGCGATCTGGGCGAAGCCGAGTTGGCCAGACCGATTACCGGCAAAATCCCGGCTGACATGGGCGTGACGATCGACAATTTGTCGCGGCTCATCCAGGCCGGCGCCTATAGCTGGCCCGCGGCCCTGGAACTGTCTCGGTCATTCACCGCGCAGATCGAGTCCGCGATCGACGCGCAAACCGGCAGCAAATCCGAACCGACCAAGACGTCGAACCGCTGAAGCGGCGCGAGTCGCACCAGCCGCCGGAACGGCGTTTCCACACCCGTCAGCGACAGCCGCGCCTCGCCTTCGAACATGGGCGCCCCGGCCGGCGCGCTCACAACCCAGAACCGCTCGACCATATCAGCACAATTGGTTGATATCACAGTGGTATCGAGGTCTGGGCAGACCAACCCGACGACGGGCCGGCCGCGCAACATCCCCCGAACGACATCACCCGCCTTATATCGCATTAATATGCCCCTACGACTGGTTTCAGCGCGGCCTTAAGCCTGGCGCTACCCGTTAAGGTATTTTAACTATTGGGCGAATTGCATCGCTCAGATGATCGTATCCGAGCTATTCGAATTGCGGTAATACTCATATCTCCTGAAACCTGATATTTTATCCGAATGTGCGAAAACAAACCGGCTTTGCCGGTGGCAGGGTTAGCGAGTTTAACCATCGTCGCGGTAGTTGCTCACTGCGGCACTTGTTGCTATAGGACGTTGCTAGGGGACGGCATGGGGAATGGCAGGCGATGCGTGACGACACAGTGATCGGCTATGCCATTGGTCAATACAGCCTCATGCTGGCCCAGCGGCAGTTGCTGCGCGGCGATGAAGTGGTTGATCTGCCGACCAGGGCATTCGATACGTTGGCCGAGCTGGCGCGTATGGCCGGCACGGTCGTCGGCCACGAAGCGCTGTTCCGAGCCACCGGCAATGCAATTTACCGGCAGCACGCGGTGGTGACCGATATATCCGCTATCCGCCGCGCGATCGGCGCCGACGCGATTGCCACGATGTCCGGTCGAGGCTACCAGCTGACCGAAACCACCCGCACCCTTCACGCGCCGATGCCTGCCACGGGCCATGCGCTGCCACGCCGGCCGGCCCGGCTCGTCGGCCGCGACCAGGACAAGGCCGGCATACTGTCAAACCTTCTACCGGATTTCCCGGTAACACTGACCGGCACCAGCGGTATCGGCAAAACCGTGCTGGCAATCGAACTGGCCTGGACGCTGGCGCCGGACATGACGCGCATCGCGCTCATCGATCTATCCTCGCTGACCGATCCCGCCTCGATCATCGGTGCCACCGCTGCCGCCCTTGGCCTGGCGCTGCGGCGCGCCGAAGCGGCAATCGACATCATCGCAGGCGCGCTCGGCGGCCGGTCGATGCTGATTTTCGACGGCTGCGAACATCTCGCCCCGGCCGCGCATGAATTGATCGAGGCGCTGCGCGATCGCGTGCCCTCGCTGACAATCTTGGCAACCAGCCAATGCCGGCTGAATCTGCGCGACGAAACGGCGTGGCGCCTTGATCCGCTGGCGCCCGAAGACGCCAAAGCGCTGGTGCTCGATCGTGCCCGCGCCCTCGACCGGCATTTCGATAGTGCGGCCGCCGAACAGGCCGCCCTCGACACGATCTGCCGCCGGCTCGACTGCATTCCGGCCGCGCTCGAAATTGCCGCGGCCAATCTGCCGTTGATCGGATTGGCCGGCATCGCCACCGCGCTCGATACCGATATCGATCTGCGCCATCCCGGCCGCGCCGGCACGCGCCACGCCTCGCCCGGCGCCATGGCGGAATGGGCCTATCATCTGCTGATCGGCCCAGACCAGCGCATTTTCCGGGCCATCAGCGCCATTCCAGCGAGTTTCGATATCGACTGCGCACTGGCGGTGATCGGCGGCGAGCCGGGCGACCGCGCGGCCGGTATCGAGGCACTCGGCCGGCTGGCCGAACGATCGATGATCGTGCCGATCGCCGGCCCGATCCGGTATCGATTGCTCGAAGCGCAGCGCCGGTTCGGCCGCGAGGCAAGACGCGCAGCCGGCGAAGACGAGGCCGCCATGACCCGGCTCGCCACCTATCTGATCCAGTTGGGCCACGCGGCCGAGACGGAATGGGAGCACGCGCAAGCGCAGCCCTTCCTGGCGCGCTATCGCCCGGAACTCGACACGCTGATCGCCCTGCTAGATTGGGCGCTGGCCGTGCCGGCGCGCGCACCGATCGCGATCCGGCTGGCCGGCGCGTGCGGACGGTTCTTCAATCATTTCGAGCAGTTCGTCACCGGGAGAGATTATCTGAGTCGGGCCGCCGCGGCGATCGACGACGCGACACCGCCGCAGGACGCCGCCCTTGCGCTGCGCCGCGTCGGTGGCATCTGGCATACTGCCGATCGACCACTGGCGCTGCGCTACCTCAGACGATCGGAAGCCTGCTACCGGCAATCCGGCGACCAGATCGGCCTGGGGCGCACACTCAGCCTGATTGGCGATTGCCTGACATTTATGGGCGATCATCCGACCGCGCAAATTGCGCTGGAAGAAGCGCTCGCCATCGTCGAGCGCAGCGAGCTTTATAAATCCCGCTGCACCATTGCCATTCAGCTTGGTCGGAATTTTCACCTGATAAAGAATTTCGTCGAAGCCGAACGGCATTATACGCGCGGCCTTGAGGTCGCGCGCCGAATGAAAGATCCGCTCCGCGAAAACCTGATCCTGATCAATATCGCGGAAGCGAAAATGAATCAGGGCCTGCCGCGCACCGCGATTGATCTGATCTGCCGTGTCGTGGCGGCGCTTCGCGACACGACCTACCGCTCTGAACTGGGCCACGCCATCGTCAATCTCGCATCGTACCGCGTGCTGAATGGCGAGACTGCCCGCGCCGACGCCGAGGAGGCGCTCGATCTAGCCTTCGAAGAAGGTGGGTATTGGCTTGATATCACTCTGCAACTCTGGGCGCTGATCGGCGCGCTCGACGGCCGCCGCGCCGACGCGGCCACCCTGATTGCCTATGTCGATCTGGCATTCCCGCGCCGTGGCGACGAGCGGCAGCCGCTCGAAATCGAGATCCGGCAGCGGATCGCGCGGCTGATCGACGGCCTCGCATGCGACACCGGCGCTGTCGCGCTCTGGACCGAAAACGACGCCGTGGCGTTCTGCCGCCGCAATCTGGTGTCTCGACCGCTCATGACCGCAGCCGCCGATTGATGCTAAACTCTCCACTCACACCAATCTCCAGCGAGGCGCCATGTCCGTAATTTCCCCGATTTCCACCCCGCACCCGAACTCCGGGGTGGGAGTACCAGACTCCATCCAGCCGTCGCCGCAGCCCAATTCGACGGTAGGAGTGCCAGAATCAATCCAGCCGTCGCCGTCGCCGCCGCTGCCGGCCGCAACCAACCCGCCGCCCCCACCGCTGCCGACCAATGCTACCAACGCCGCGGGAACGGCCGGGACGGCCCTCAACACCACCGGCTGACACGGCCTCGACGGCCGGCGGCTGCGCGCCGCCGGCTGCCATCACGCCTGCTGGACCGGATCGATCGGCAGCAGTGCCGCCGGGATCGCCAGCCCGCGCGACTTCACCCCGCCGAAACTATAGATCCTGCCGACCGGTTCGATCGCCAACGCCTTTAGCGCGCGGCGCCAGCGCCCATCGCTGTAATCGGTGTCAAAAAACAGCCGGGATAAGCCGTGATGCCGATTGGCCACGATCATCGCCCGCCTTTCGCTGTGTAAATCCACTTTCAACCCGAACGGCGGCAAAGCAGCGACGGCAATAGCATGTCGAGTATCTTGTGGATCGAGCGCAGCGCGGACCAACTGACCGATCGTCATGCGAATACGTGGCTGCGCCAGATCGACCGGCATGGTGAACAGTGCCTGGAGACAGCCTTGCCCACTGCCCTCATCCCCCGGTTCGGTCGGCGCCGTGACATCGCTGAATTCTGGTAGCGTCCGACGATACAACGCCCGCGCCTGAGCATGCCCGAACAGCAGCCGATTTTCCCGCACTAAAGACAGCGCCAGCGTCACCTCGCGCAGCGGCCGGCCGTGAAACAGGTCCTCGACAGCGGGCGCAGGTTCATCAAGCGGGCGCGGCCGATCATCCTCGTCCAGATCAGCCATGCCGCCGACCACGGCCGCGGCCTTCGCATGGAAATGCTCATAGAGCACCCGGTAGCATTCCCGCTTGTAGGTCAGCACCTTTTGCCGCGTCGCCTCATGCTTGACGCGGTTATCTTCGATGCCGAACAGCCAGCCATTCATCAGGTCAAGGCGCAGGCAAGTCGTGTTCTGCGCACCGCCGGGCGAAGGCATGGTCATTATGACCATGCCTTCGGAAAGGATGGCGTCGGCCG
>JAXDMU010000156.1:0-2775 GCA_034665905.1 Aliidongia sp.
GCTGAAGCTGATCGGGCGCGTTGAACTGAGCGATCGGGATCTGGAAGAAGGAGAGCGTCTGGCCGTTGGTGTAGTTGAGATTGACCAAGCCGTTCTCATTGATCGACAGATTTTCGAAATCGCCGACCGGAACACCGTCCTGGCTTGAGGGACCCGCCGTCACGGTGTTCTGTCCGCTGGTGAATTGCGTGACGCCCGAGGACGAGCCATAGGTTCCAAAGCTGAAATTGATCGGCTGCGGACCCGCGCCGAAATCCTGCGTGATCGCGAATGTTGCCGGACCGCCGTTCGCCGGTGCGGTAACGGTGACCTTCGGGATGGTCGCACCCGCCGGGGCGGGCGGGTTCGCGGGGGCGGGAGCGGGGGGGTTCGGACTGCCGGGCGTAATGTTCGTGATGTTGGCCAGAGTGCCTGCCTTTCCAGCAAACGCCGCCGTACCGTCGCTGAAGGTCAGTTGCAAGACAGCCGGCTCGTCCGTCGCGGGATTCCCTGGCGTGCCGGCGCTGATTGCGTTGTTATTATTACCAGCAGCCGTGGGCGGGACATCCTGGATCGTCGCGGTCCAGACATTGGGCGTTGCCGGGTCTGGATGGTTGAACTGAACGGTCTCGCTATGCGCCGCGCCAGTGGCATCGAATACCTGGATAGTGATCGGTGAAGGTGGGACATAGGCGGGATTCGGCACATTGCCGACCGCGGGCGGAGTCGCGGGCATCACCTGGAACGCAAAGGTCGGCGGCACATTGGCCGCGAGCGAGACATTGGCCGTCGCCTCCGGTGCATCGACCAGCTGAGAGACCTGAATTGGGACAGTCGTCGCGGTATTCACCACCTGGGTCTGCGGGTTGACCTGATAGCCGGTCAGGAAATAGCCGGCACTGTTGACCAGAAAGCCTTGGGCGTTAAGCTGGAAATCGCCGGCCTGGGTGTAGAGATTCTGCTCAGAGAAGGTCGGACTCTGGCCGGCGGGAACTGCCGCCGGCGGGGCCTTGACCTGAAAGAAACCTTGCCCGGAAATCGCCAGATTGGTCGTGACGTTGGACGGCGTCAGATTGCCGCTCGTGCTGTTGTCATAGAGCGGTCGCGCCGTGACGCCGCCCGGCTGGTTCAACGTCGGCGTCGATGCCGTCACCAGATTCTGGAAGGTCGTGTTGACCTCCTTGAACCCGACCGTCTGCGCATTCGAGATGTTATCGGAAATATTCGCGATCGCATCCTGTTGGGCGTTAAGGCCGGTAATGGCGGTAGTCAGGCTGCTGAATAAGCTCATGGGGGCCTCCAAGGGCGGAATGTCTTGGAGGAAGGATGTGCGGATAGCGTGCCAGCGACGAAATATCAACAGAAACAATTCATTAGTTCGAATCGTCGATCGATTTGACTGACCAGGCCGGCAAGAACTGCCGAGCCCGGAACAAATCGGGAGGCTGAACTTGCCGCTATCTCGCAAGGTCCGGCGAACCGGCATCCGTCAAGAACACCGGCTGGAAACCACGCCGATTCTACACCGCAAACCCCAGATGCATCCCGGCATCGACCGAGATCATCTCGCCAGTAATATGCGTGGCCCCGTCGAGCAGCCACACTACCGGCTCGGCGATTTCGTCCGGGCCCGACGCCTGCTTCAGCGGGGTCGAGGCTTCGGTCGCGGCCAGCAAGCGCTCATAGCGCTCGGCCCCCAGCCCCTGTTGCAGCCAGCGCGTCGTGACCATGCCGGGGCAGATCGCGTTGACGCGGATCTCGGGGGCGAGCGCGCGGGCGAGCGAGAGCGTGAGGGTGTTGAGCGCGCCCTTGGAGGCGGCGTAGGCGATCGAGCTGCCGACGCCGGCCAAGCCGGCGATCGACGACACGTTGACGATGGCGCCGCGGCCGGCCGCTTTCATCGCGGGAGCCACGGCGCGCACCATCTGAAAGGCGCCGATCACATTGACGTCGTAGATCCGCCGAAAATCCTCGGCCTGCACCGCGTCCAGATCGGTCTGGGCGGCGAAGATCGTGGTACCGGCATTGTTGACCAGATAATCGATCCGGCCCCAGGCACCCAACGCCGCGTCGGCCAGCCGGCGGCAATCGGCATCGAGCGAGACGTCGGCCCGGCACAAGAGCGCTTCGACACCCAGCGCCCGGCATTCGGCCGCGGTCGCCTCGGCCTCGGCCGCACTTTTGGTGTAGTTGATGACAGTTTTGACGCCCTTGGCCGCCAATTGCCGCGCCACGGCGGCGCCGATGCCGGTGGCCGACCCGGTGATGATCGCGGTCTTGCCTTGTGTGGTCATGGCTCTGCTCGCGCTGCAAATTATCGGGACGGCGTCGGTTCGGCCGTCGCCGTGGGGTTTTCCTTCAGCCAGACCATGCCGCCATGCACGCGCTCATAGCCGCTCGGATGGTCGTAAAAGACGAATTCTTCGACCGCACTGGGGCGGATCTTGCGATAGGTCGAAAGCCGCATCGCCGCCATGGCCCAGCCCTGTGGCTCGCGCGCGGCGTTGAGGCCGAATGCGTCGGCCTCGCCCTCGAAGCTGCGGGTGATCGAATTTTGAATCGGTGTCAGCAGGAAGAAGATCGCCGAGAGGAGGGCGATGGCGAGCGGCAGGCCGGCCGGGTCGGTGCGGCCGGTGAGGCCCAGACGCCCACCCCAGCGCGCGAGCGCCAAATCCATCGCGCGATGCAGCAGCGCCAGCGCGAGGCCGATCACCAGCGTCAAAAGGATCGGAATCTTCCAGGCGTGATTGAGCACGTAATGCCCCATCTCGTGACCGAGCACGGCCTTGATCTCGG
>JAXDMU010000157.1:0-7453 GCA_034665905.1 Aliidongia sp.
CCCAGCGTATCGATCAACTGGCCGCGCAGCAGCACCGCCTCACTGCTGTCGCCCGCCCGGTCGGCCCAGCCGAGCCGGTCGAGCACCGGATGCAGGAGCCCGACAGCGTAGCGGCGGAACGCGGCACGATCGGGCGAGCCGCGCTCAATCTCGTCGATCTTGGTCAGCGCATCGACGACCAGGGTCCAGACCAGGCGCTCGTTTTCCCCGACCAGCGCCTTGGTCAGGTCGAGATAACTCGCGATATCGGCCCGTCCGGCCTCGACCAGTGCCCATTGATCGGCGACGAGCGCCGCCCGGTTGGCGACCGGCAGGGTCTTGTAGCCGGCGATCAGCGCGTTCAGGCTGCCTGCGTCATATTGCACGCGGAAATAGCCGGCATCGCCGTAATTGGCCTGCACCGGCTTGTCGCAGCCGGGGAAATTCACCGTCTCGGGCTGCTCGCCCACCAGCACCGTGCGCGGCGCGTGACCGCCAACCGTGCCGATCTGGACCGGCACCTGCCAACTGAGCTTGGCGGGGTTCGGATCGTGGATCGTGAAGCGGTCTTGCGTCAGCGTCACGATCCGCTCGGTCTTGACGCAACTCGACTCGACCTTGATCAGCGGGATGCCGGGCTGTTCGGTAAAGCCGGCAGCGATCTGCGCCACCGGCTTGCCCGAAGCGGCCGCCAATGCCGCCCAAAGGTCGGCACTGGTCGAGTTCGAATAGGCATGGGCCTTCATGTAGGCGCGCATGCCCTCGCGGAACACCGGTTCGGAGAGATAGGTCTCCAGCATGCGGATGAACGCCCCGCCCTTGAGATAGCTGATCGGATCGAAGGCGGCGCCGATCTCGCTTTCGTCGGCGATCTTGATTTGGATCGGATGGGTGGTCGAGCGGGCATCAATCTCCATCGCCCGTTCCTTGGCGGTGCGGGTATCGGGCCAGATGCCCCAGCCGGGGTTGAAGCGATCGGTCGCCTTCGACGCCATCCAGGTGGCGAAACCCTCGTTCAGCCAAGTATTGTCCCACCACGCCATCGTCACAAGATCGCCCGACCATTGATGCGCCATCTCGTGCGCCACGACATTGAAGATCGCCTCGCGCGTTTGTGGTGAGGAGGTCGCCGGGTCGAACAACAGCGCATTGTCGATAAAGGTGAGACCGCCCCAATTCTCCATGGCGCCGGCCGAGAAATTGCCCGGCACGGCAATCAGATCCATCTTGGGCAGCGGATATTTCACGCCAAAATAATCATTGTAAAAGGGCAGGATCTTGGCCGCCGCGTTCATCGCATAGCGCCCGAGTTCCTGCTTGCCCGGCACCGCCCAAACGCCGATATCGGCGCCGCCCGCCTTGGTCTGGATGCGGTCGAGCGGCCCGGCGGCGAGCACCAGCAGATAGCTCGACATCTTCGGCGTTTGCCGGAAGCCGACTTTCTTCAGCGGCCCGCCCTGGGCATCGGTGCCGGCGGCACTCTCGCTGTCGATCGGTGTGTTAGAGATCGCTGCATAGCTCTTGGGCAGCACGACGCTCAGGCGATAGGTCGCCTTGAAGGCCGGCTCGTCCCAGCAGGGCAGCATGTCGCGCGCATCGGTATCCTCGAACTGCGTGACCAGCATCCGCTGGCGCCCCTGCGGCGCGGGGAAATCATTGTAATAGAGCCCGCGCGGCTGCGGCGTGATCGTGCCGGCATAGGCGATCGCCAGCGTATGACGGCCGGCGGCCAGCGGATGCGGGAAATGGAAACTCGCCGTCTGAAGCTTGGGATCGAGCGTCACGGCGGTGGCAGCATCCTCGCCGTCGAGCGCCACATGGCTGAAGCTCAGCTCATGCGCGTTGAGCATGACCGTGTCGGTCGGCTGCGCGACCTCGATATCGATCTGCTCGGTCCCGGTGAAGCCCAGCGTTTCCAGATCAGGCACGAGGTCGAGCCGATAGGCCAGCGGCACGACGCCCTTGGGCAAATTGCCCGGCGTCGCGGCGAATTCAAACGGTGCCTCGGCCCAGGCAGCAGCCCCCGGTGCGGCGGCAATCCAAAGGGCGACAAGAAGCCGGCAGGCCGGGCGCCGTGGCATGGGGAAAAGCCGGGTCATTCCTGTCTCCTGAACGCATATAGCGAGATGCGTTGGCGACCCTAGCTGGAGTCGCCCAGGAGGGCAACGCGCTTTCCACGATGGGCTTGACTCTACCGCCCCGCTCCTTTACCTACGGCCCTCAGTTGCGGGATCGCCCGCGCTCGAACGGCTGCCTTTTTTGAAAGGTGCCACGCCAGTCCGCGAGTGTCGCGCACTGGCCTTTTTGTTTTGTCCGGCGGGGTATACAGGGTTCGATGTTCGAAAGCTTGACCGATCGGCTGGGCGATGTGTTCGACCGGCTGCGCAAGCGCGGCGCGCTGAACGAGGCCGATGTCACGGCCGCGCTGCGCGAAGTGCGTGTGGCGCTGCTCGAAGCCGACGTCGCACTGCCCGTGGTCAAGGATTTCATTAATTCCGTCCGGGACAAGGCGATCGGCCAGGACGTCATCCGCTCGGTGACGCCGGGCCAGATGGTGGTCAAGATCGTCCATGACCATCTGGTCGAGATGCTGGGCACGGACTCGGTCGACATCAGCCTGCGCGCGACACCGCCGGTGCCGATCCTGATGGTCGGGCTGCAAGGCTCGGGCAAGACCACGACCACCGGCAAGATCGCGCTCCGCCTCAAGAACCGCGAGCGCAAGAAGGTGCTGATGGCGTCGCTCGACGTGCATCGCCCGGCGGCGCAAGAGCAACTCGCCATTCTCGGCCGCCAGATCGACATCGATACGCTGCCGGTCGTGGCCGGTCAGAACCCGGTCGAGATCGCCGACCGGGCCATGACCACCGCGCGGCTGCAAGGCTATGACGTGGTCATGCTCGACACCGCCGGCCGTCTGCATATCGATGAAGGCTTGATGCTGGAAGTGGCGGCCGTGCGCGATGTCGCCAAGCCGCATGAAATTTTGCTGGTCGCCGACGCGATGACCGGACAGGACGCGATCGCCGTCGCCAAGAGCTTCAACGACCGGCTCGGCATCACCGGCATCGTGCTGACCCGGATCGATGGCGATGCGCGCGGCGGGGCGGCGCTGTCGATCCGCGCCGTCACCGGCAAGCCGATCAAGCTGCTGGGCACGGGCGAAAAGCTCGACGCGCTCGAAACTTTTCATCCCGACCGCATCGCCGGCCGCATCCTGGGCATGGGCGACGTCGTCAGTCTGGTCGAAAAGGCAGCCGAGACGGTCGATCAGGCCGAGGCCGAAAAGCTCGCCGCCAAGATCGCCAAGGGCAATTTCGATCTCGACGATCTGGCGTCGCAACTGAAGCAGATGCGCAAGATGGGCGGCATGGCCGGAATGCTCGGCATGTTGCCCGGTCTCGGCAAGATCAAGAAGCAGATCAACGAGGCCAATCTCGACGACAAGGTGATCAAGCGCCAGGAGGCGATCATCTCGTCGATGACCAAAGAAGAACGGAAGAATCCCAAGCTGATGAATGCCTCGCGCCGACGCCGGATCGCGTCGGGTTCGGGCACCAGCGTCCAGGATGTCAACCGGCTGCTGAAGCAGCATCAGGATATGGCGCAGATGATGAAGCAAGTCTCCAAGATGGGGAAAAAGGGCTTCCTGCGTCAGGGTTTGGCCGGGCTGATGCCCGGCGGCGGCAATCCGTTCGGCCGCTGAGCTGAACAAAACTTACACCGAAAGAAGGATCACCCATGTCCCTGAAAATCCGGCTGTCGCGTGGCGGCGCCAAGAAGCGGCCTTTCTATTCGATCGTCATCGCCGATGCGCGCAGCCCACGCGACGGCCGCTTCATCGAGCGGGTCGGCACCTATAATCCGATGGTCGAGAAAGCCCATCCGGAGCGTCTGGTGCTGAAGATCGAACGGCTGAAGCATTGGCTGTCGGTCGGTGCCGAGCCGACGGATCGCGTCGCGCGTTTCCTGGGCGATGCCGAGTTGATCGCCAAGCCCGCCGAGCGGGCGACCCCGGTGAAATCCGCCCCCGGCCAGAAGTCGCAGGACCGCGCCAAGGCCCGTGCCGCCAAGGCCGGCGTCGAAGCCTCTGCGGCCGAGTAAGGACCGAGAGCCCAAGAGACCGATCCCATGGTCCCCTCCCCCTCCGCCACGGCGAAGCGCCTCTGCGTCGGCATCGTCACCGGGCCGCACGGCATCCGGGGCGCGGTGCGCGTGAAGAGCTTCACCGCCGATCCGGCTGATTTCGGTGCCTATGGCCCGGTTTCGGACGAGGCCGGCGCGCGGCACTTCGCGGTCCGCGTCGTGGGCGTGATGAAGGGCGTGGTGTTGGCGGAACTCGATGGTATTGCCGACCGCAATGCCGCCGAGGCGCTGAAAGGACTGCATCTTTATGTCGATCGGGCGCAATTGCCCGCAGCCGACCCGGATGAGTTCTATCACGCCGATTTGCTGGGCCTCGAAGCCCGGTTGGCCGACGGCACGTTGCTCGGTTCGGTCACCGGGCTCTATGATTTCGGCGCCGGCGAGTCGGTCGAAATCACCGGCGCCAAGGGTGAGATCACGCTGGTGCCCTTCACCAACACCGCGGTACCGGCGATCGATCTGGCCGGCGGCACGCTGACCATCGACCCGCCGGCCGGACTGTTCGATAAGCCGGCTCCGCCGACTTCGCTGGCCGAGCAGGAACAGGTGGCGACTGACGTGCTGGGGACGGCACCATGAGCTGGAGCGCGACCGTGCTCACGCTGTTCCCGGAGATGTTTCCGGGGCCGCTCGGCGTTTCGCTGGCCGGCAAGGCGCTGGGCCGCGGGCTCTGGTCGCTGGATGCGGTCGATATCCGCTCGTTTGCCACCGATGCGCATCGCACCGTCGATGACGCCCCGTTCGGCGGCGGGCCGGGCATGGTGCTACGCCCGGATGTCGTCGATGCCGCGCTCGCGGCGCAGACCCAGCCGGGACCACGAATCTATCTCTCGCCGCGCGGCCGTGTGCTCGATCAGCGCCGTGTCCGCGAACTGGCGGCCGGGCCGGGACCGGTGATCTTGTGTGGCCGGTTCGAGGGGCTCGACGAGCGGGTCATCGCGGAACGACAATTGGAGGAAATCAGCCTCGGCGATTTCGTGCTGTCCGGCGGCGAGCCGGCGGCGATCGCCCTCATCGATGCCTGCGTCCGGCTGCTGCCCGGCGTGGTCGGTGCGGCCGAGACGTTGATCGAGGAAAGTTTCGAAGCGGGTTTGCTGGAATACCCCCACTACACGAGGCCGCCTCTGTGGCGGGGGCGCGCGGTGCCGGAGATTTTACTCTCGGGCAATCACGCGAAAATCAAAGCCTGGCGAAAGGCTGAAGCGGAGGCGGCGACGCGCGCGCGCCGCCCCGATCTGTGGGAGCGCTACCGCTCCCGGCCGGCCACCGGGATATGTCATTGAACGCGGGCGGCGAGACGCCGGCCCAATCGGGAAAGAGGTACTGAAATGAACCTTCTGCAACAGATCGAGCAAGAGCAGGTCGACACTCTGGTCGCCCAGCGCACCGTGCCGGATTTCCGTCCGGGCGACACGCTCAAGGTCAGCGTCAAGGTGGTCGAAGGCGATCGTGAGCGCATCCAGGCGTTCGAAGGCGTCTGCATCGCCCGCAAGAATGCCGGGATCAACTCCAACTTCACCGTGCGCAAAATCTCCTATGGCGAAGGTGTCGAGCGCGTCTTCCCGCTCTATTCGCCACGCCTGACCGCGATCGAAGTGCTGCGCCACGGTGCCGTGCGCCGCGCCAAGCTCTATTATCTGCGCGACCGCCGCGGCAAATCGGCCCGCATCCGCGAGCGCGCCCGGCCGACCCATCAGACTGCCAAGGCCGGCGAGTAAGCATCCGCTCGACCCGTCTCCCGCCTGGGCGGGAGACGGCTTGCCGAGATTTACGCCGTCCGCAACGCGCTGGCGACAAACGTCCATTCGGCCTTGCCGAACGGAAGCTCTTTGCCCTCAGGGTCTTGATCGAGGGCGCCTTCCCACAGGGCTTTGCTCTTGGCCTCGATCCCGGCATCGCCGCCGCTGAACATTTTAACCAGATCGACCCAGCGCTGGGCCGCCGCACGGGCTTCGGCACTGGCCGGGTTGGCACCTTCGGCCATCAAACGCCGGATATCGGCGATCAGACTGTCCCACGCGGCGTGCCCGCCGGTCGGATCATTCGCCATGAGGGCCAACTTGCGCACGGCAAGCTGTTCCTGTTCTTCCGGTGTAAAAAGGGCATTCGCCGCGTCCCGCAACTTTTGTGGCATCTTCGTCATTTTCAGGCTCCTGACCCATTCGCAGAGTTGCTCGATGGACGGAGATTGCGGCGACTGCACGGCCGCAAGCGCGAGGCGGGACAGCTTCAGCCCCTCCTCCGCTTGCTCGATCAACGCCTTCCAGGATTCGATACGAGCCCGAAACAAACGTGCCAGATCGGGCTCGCCCTGAAGCGTCTTGCCGATTTCGGCCAGACTCAGGCCCAGCGATTTCAGCGTCACGATCGCCGCCAGCTTTTCGAGATCCGTGCGACTATAAAGCCGCCAGCCCTTTTCCGTCCGAACCGGACGAATAAAGCCGCGCGCCTCATAGACCCGCAACGCCCGCACGGTCAAACCCGTGCGCCGCGCACAATCCGCCGCGGTCAGCAGCGTGTCTTCAACCCTGTCAGCCATCGCATTCTCCTTCCGGGCGGAAGACGTAAGCTATGACGTAAGGTCCGGCTCAAGCACTAGAGATCGCACTTGCTCCGATATTGGTAGTGCGCTACTTTATCCACGCCATGACGGTCGAGAGGATGGGCCATGCCACGTATCGCCCCGCCCGATGGGTTGGACAAATTCAGCCGCTACCGTGCCGGTCGGAAGGCGCAGGGCATGAAGCTGTTACGCATATGGGTTCCCGACCCAACGGCACCGGCTTTTCGTGAGGAGGCACGGCGGCAAGCGGCAGCGCTCCGTGAAGCGCCGGAGCAGCAAGCGGCTTTGGACTTCATCGAAGCGGCCGGCGACTGGTCGGAATGAAGCGCGGGGACATTGTGACCGTGGCCGCGCCGGGCGACTATGGCAAGCCGCGCCCGGCCGTCGTCATTCAGTCGGATTGGCTTGACGAAACGGATTCGGTTCTGGTTTGTCTCATGACGACCACGACCCGCCCGCTCCCGCTCTATCGTGTTGATGTTGCGGTGGGCCGGGAAACCGGATTGCGGGACGCGTCGCAGATCATGGTCGAAAAGATCATGGCGATCCGCCGGGACAAATGCGGTGCCGCGATCGGCCGGCTTGATGATGAGAGCTTTTCGACCCTGAACCGTATGCTCGCCTTGATGGTCGGTGTTGCCGATTAGACCGTAGAGACAACCCCCTTTACAGATCACACTCCAGCACCATCTTGCGCAGCACCGCATCGGCGTCGAAGAACTCATACGCCACCTCGATCGCGCCGATCGAATGCCGTGCGTAATC
>JAXDMU010000158.1:0-7519 GCA_034665905.1 Aliidongia sp.
CAACTGTTTTGCGGCCTCGATGATGTGATTTTGGAGACCGCGTGCCTCGGCGCGGTCGGCTGGGTGTCCGGCCTATCCAACGTGTTTCCGCGCGAATGCGGCCGCCTCTTCGCGCTGGCGGCGGCCGGCAAACCACAGGAGGCGCTGCCGCTTTATCGCTGGATCATGCCGTTGCTGCATCTTGATGCGCGGCCCGATCTGGTGCAATGCATCAAGCTGTGCGAAGCGTTGGCCGGGCGGGGCACGGAACTGACCCGGCCGCCGCGCCTGCCGCTGGGCGATGCCGCGCGGGCCGAGATCACCGGCCTGATGCGCCGGGCGCAGGAGACTCGTCCTTAAGGCCGCGTCGCGAACATCAAATAATTCACGTCGAGATCGCGGCCGAGCGACCAGCTATCGCGGAACGGGTCATACTGCATACCGGCCAGTTCGCGCACCTCCAGCCCAGCCCGGCGCGCACCGGCGGCCAGTTCGGACGGCTTGACGAATTTCGCCCAGCTATGGGTGCCGCGCGGGACCCACCGCAGCAGGTATTCGGCCCCGACGATGCCGAGCGCGTAAGCCTTGGCGGTGCGGTTGAGGGTCGAAAGCACCACGGCCCCGCCCGGCCTGACCAGTTGGCCGATCGACGCCAGAAACGCAGCCGGTTCGGCGACATGTTCGACCACTTCGAGCGCCAGCACGACATCGAACTGCGCGCCTTCGGCAACCAGAGCCTCGGCCGTGGCGTGCCGGTAGTCGATCGCGAGCCCCTGCGCCTCGGCATGCGAACCGGCGACGGCGATGTTCTCGGCCGCGGCATCGACGCCGCTCACGGCAAAGCCGAGTCGCGCCATCGGTTCGGACACCAGCCCGCCACCGCAGCCGATATCGAGCAGAGAAAGCCCGGCAAAGGGGCTCCTGACGCCCACATCGCGCGCGAAATGCCCGGCCAGCCGGTCGCGGATAAAGCCGAGTCGCGTTGGATTCAGCCGGTGCAGCGGCCGGCACTCGCCGTGCGGATCCCACCAGTTGGCGGCCATGGCGGCGAACCGGGCGATCTCGGCCGGGTCCACGGTGCTGGGTTCCGCCCGATGGCTGGCTGGTGAAACCACGATTTCGGTTCTCCTCGACAAATCTCGCATACCGGCGCGCGCTTGCTTCATTGCATCGCAAAAGGCTATGTATAGCCGCCATTCGGCAGGCATTACAGGATCACCGGCAGCATTGCCGGGGCGCAACGGCGCCGCAGCGGGCAGGTAAGATAGATTATGGCACGTATTGTGCAAAAATTTGGCGGGACATCGGTTGCCGATATCGACCGTATCAGGATCGTCGCCGGGCAGGTAAAGCGCGAAATCGATGCCGGAAATCAGGTGATCGTCGTCGTCTCGGCCATGTCGGGCACGACGAATCAGCTGGTCGCCTGGTGCAACGCGGCCGCCCCGTTGCATGATACGCGGGAGTATGATGCCGTGGTCGCCTCGGGCGAACAGGTGACGGCCGGGCTGCTGGCGATGGTACTTCAGGAGATGGGGATTGCCGCACGCTCCTGGCTCGGCTGGCAGATTCCGATCCGCACCGACGATGCCCATGGCACGGCCCGCATCCGGGAAATCGATCTGACCGAGATCAAGAGCCGGGCGGCGCGGGGCGAAGTCGCCGTGGTCGCGGGCTTTCAGGGGGTCTCGCCAGCCGGCCGCGTCACCACACTCGGCCGCGGCGGTTCCGACACCTCGGCGGTGGCGCTCGCCGCCGCCTTCGAGGCCGATCGCTGCGACATCTTCACCGATGTCGATGGCGTCTATACCACCGATCCGCGGATCGTCGGCCGGGCGCGCAAGCTCGACAAGATCACTTACGAAGAAATGCTGGAAATGGCCTCGCAAGGGGCCAAGGTATTGCAGACGCGTTCGGTCGAGATGGCGATGAATCACAGCGTGCGGGTGCAGGTTCTGTCGAGCTTCGTCGATCTGCCGGGCACGATGGTTGTCGATGAGGACGAAATCTTGGAAAAACAAGTCGTCAGCGGAATTGCCTATAGCCGGGACGAGGCCAAGATCACGCTGCGCGCCGTGGCCGACCAACCGGGCGTCGCCGCGGGAATCTTCGGACCGCTGGCCGAGGCCAACGTCAATGTCGATATGATCGTGCAGAACGTCTCGCGCGATGGCCGCACCACCGATCTGACCTTCACCGTCGGCAAGGCCGATCTGGGCCGCACGGTCAGGGTGCTCGAAGGGGCAATTGGCCCCGATCTGAGCTGCGAGGAAATCACCCACGATGCCGCGGTCGCCAAGATCTCGGTGATCGGCGTCGGGATGCGCAGCCATGCCGGCGTCGCCCAGAAGATGTTCCGCACCCTGGCCGACAAGGGCATCAATATCCAGGTGATCTCGACCAGCGAGATCAAGGTCAGCGTGCTGATCGCCGAGGAGTATCTCGAACTGGCCCTGCGTGCGCTCCACACCGCCTACGAGTTGGACGCACCCTGACCCCGATCATGCCCGCACCCGTCGATACCGCCGCGTTGTCCGCATTCCGGACACCGCCGACGACACGGGGCGGCGCGCGCCGTGCGCTCGATGATCTCTGGCAGCGCGGTCGCGATTTTCTCGGCTGCGATATCGCCGTGCTGGGCGGCGCCATGAGCTGGGTGAGCGAGCGCAATCTGGTGGCTGCGATCTCCAATGGCGGCGGTTTCGGCATCATCGCGTCGGGTTCGATGAAACCGGACCAACTCGCGGCCGAGATCGACGCGACGCTGGAACGGACAAGCCGGCCCTTCGGCGTCAATCTCATCACCCTGCACCCGCAACTGACCGAACTGATCGACGTCTGCATCGCCAAATCGGTCGGCCACATCGTGCTGGCCGGCGGCGTGCCTTCGTCGGCGGCGATCGCACAGATCAAGCGTTCGCCCAGCAAGGTGCTGTGCTTCGCCCCGGCGCTGGCACTGGCGCGCAAGCTGGTGCGCATGGGCGTCGATGCGCTGATCATCGAGGGTATGGAGGCGGGCGGGCATATCGGCCCGGTTTCGACCAGCGTGCTGGCGCAGGAGATCCTGCCCCATATCGCCGAGATCCCGGTCTTCGTCGCCGGCGGCATCGGTCGGGGCGAGGCGATCGTTGCTTATCTGGAGATGGGTGCTGCCGGCGTTCAACTCGGCACGCGCTTCGTCTGTGCCACGGAATCGATCGCACATCCGCACTTCAAGAAGGCCTTCATCCGCGCCTCGGCCCGCGACGCGGTGCCCTCGGCCCAGATCGATTCGCGCTTTCCGGTGATCCCCGTGCGCGCGCTCGCCAATGAGGGCACGCGTCGCTTTACCGAGATGCAGCGGACCATGATCGACCGGTGCAATCGCGGCGAACTCAGCTACAAGGAAGCGCAGCTCGAAATCGAGCATTTCTGGGCCGGTGCTCTGCGTCGTGCTGTGATCGAGGGCGATATCGAAACCGGCTCGCTCATGGCCGGGCAGAGCGTCGGCATGGTCACGTCGGAACAGCCGATCCAGGTGATCCTCGGGGAACTGATTGATCAGGCCGTGGCGGCACTGGCGGCTCGCGCCGCCGGTGCGTGCGGCGGTCAAGCGGACGAGGTGGGGTCGATTTGACGTTCGGGCGTTCTACCGCTCAGTTTCCCCGCTCCCCGCCCTGCGGGCCAGCGCGAGCCAGCTACCGTCCGGCCCCTGACATGGCGGGCCGCCGTTCGCCGGGGTGAGGATCACGCCGCCGAAGCGCCAGAGCGCGCGCCAGGTGTCGGTTTCCTTCAAACCGCGCTCGCGGATGCGCCGGTCCAGGCGGCGGGCGATATAGGTCTTACCCAAAGTCTGATAGAACGCCAGGGCGATCGCCCCGGCGCCCAGCCCGGCCCACAGGCCGAAATACCAGCCGATCAGCACGCTCAGCGGCGCCAGCGAATAGACCCAGAGATTGCCGTCTGCCTCGGACGAAAGCGGGAAATCGAGATGCGAGAGCTTGCTGCGATCGACGGTAAGATGCAACTGGCCGCTTTCGACCATCTGGTTCAGCTTCGCCAGCAAGTCTCGCTCGGATTCGGGCGGCGTCTCGCTCGCGATTTCGGGGTCGATCAATGTTCTCTCCGTCAAACTACCGGCCATGCCGGCTTCCCGGCGGACCAGCCTATACACCGATCTGCCGGTTGTCGCCAAGATGACGGCATGTCTCAAACCGGGGGCGGGGCTAATCCCATCGGCGTCGATCGTTCGAACCGTTACCGCTTGTCGTCCGCCGCGTGCGACCGTGTCGGCTTGCCCACCTCGCCTATTGCTGTTGTTGTTGTTGTTGCCCGACCTCCAGCCCGACAACCGGTCGGTTGTCGGCGATCTTGCTGCGGCGCACGATGTGCAGGGCGGCATCCTCGGCCGGCTCGCGTCGGGTTTTCGAGACCGAAACGGCGACCGCCAGCTCGCTTTCAGCCTCGCCCTTGTAGACGCCTTTGGTCGGCGGCACATCGGCATAGTCGCGGCCGATGCCGATGCGGATATGGTGGTCGCTGGCGATGCGGTCATTGGTCGGGTCGATGCCGATCCAGCCGAGTGTCGGCATGAACGCCTCGGCCCAGGCATGCGACGCGTTCGCCGCCGTATCGCGGTCGCTGCCGTCATGGAACAGATAGCCGCTGACATAGCGCGCGGGAATGCCCAGCCGGCGCAGGAGGGCGATGGCGATATGGGCGAAATCCTGGCATACGCCGGATTTGAGCCGGATCGCCTCGTCGATCGGCGAATCCACCGCCGTTGCCTCCGGGCTATAGGCGAACCCGCGATGGATGGCGCGGTTGACCGCGCGCAGCAGGGTCAGCGGGTCGTGCCGCCGCTCTTCCAGTGCCAGCGCCTGGGCCAGCACCTCAAGCGCTTGGGTGTGCGTGGCGAAATGCGAGGACTGGAGCCAATCCCAGAACTCGCCGTCGTTGCGCAGCGCATCAAGCCGGTCCCATTCCGCCGCGTTCAGCGCCTCGGGCAGAGCGGCGGCGGGTTCGATCTCGACCGCCGAGGAGGCATGGATTTCCAGCTTGGCATGCGGCGCCGGCACGTCGAAATGATAGACGACATTGCCGAAATGATCGTCATAGCGCTGAACCTGAACATTCGGCCGTGTGGTCAGGCGGAACTGAAAGCAGCGTTGATCGCCCTCGGTCCGCGGCGCCATCCGGATCTCGGTCAGATTCTCATGCACCGGCTGGCTGTAGAGAAAGCGGGTGGTGTGCTCGATGAAATATCGCATCGGGTCGGCTCCGGCCCGGTCACGCGATCAGCGCGTCGTCCAGGGAATAGAGGATATAGGAATGATAAACCGCGTCGTGAATCTTGAGGCATTGCTCTTCGATACCCCGCAGATAGACGCTGAGATCGCCGCTCATGATGTCATCGACAAAGCCGAAATTAAGCTGCGCCTGAAGCCGCCCGGCCAGGCGCTGCGAACGGCCGGTGCGCTCGCCGGCAGCGACGGCAATGTCGCCCAGATTGTTCTGTAGTCGATCGATGCAATAGCGGATCGAATGGGGAAATTCCGCGTTGAGCAGCAGGAATTCCAGAATCCCGCGCGCCTCGATGCCCCGTGCATAGATTTTGCAATAAGGCTCGAAGGCGGTGCAGGAATTGAGCAACCCGACCCAATCGAGAAAATTCCGGGCCGGCGGCTCGCCGCCTTCTGCCTTGTCGGCCGGCACCAGATAGACATCCAGCAGCCGGGCCGCCGCCATGGCGCGCTCGATATACTGACCGACCTGGATGAAACGCCAGCCTTCGCCATGGCTCATCGTGCCATCCATCGTGCCGCGCACCAGATTGAGCGCTTCGACCACCGAATGCAGGAAATCGAATAGCTGGGTGACACCGATCCGCTCCGGTTCGGTGCCGCGCATCTTGAGATAAAGGCGGTTGATGCATTCCCACGTATCGGCGCTGATTTCCTCGCGCACCTGGCGGGCATTGTGCCGGGCGGCCGCGACGCAGCCGAAGATCGAGGTGTAACGGTCGCGGGCAAAGACCAGATCGCGCAACGCCGGCTCGTCCAGCCCGACTGCCTCGGCGCTGCCGGCCAGCCACAAAGCTTCGAGCACGCGCTGCCAGTGACCCGGCGCTGATTCTGAGGAACGCTCGATCATCAGGTTGAGATTGACACCGAGCAACCGGGCCGATTGCGCGGCCCGTTCCAGATACCGCGCCATCCAATAGAGATTGTCGGCGACGCGCGACAGCATGGCCATGATTCAGGGTCTCCCGCTCACTGGCTCAATACCCAGGTATCCTTGCTGCCGCCGCCTTGCGAGGAATTGACTACCAGCGAGCCGCGGCGTAGCGCCACGCGGGTGAGCCCGCCCGGCACCACCGTCGCATTGTCGCCGTCATAGAGCACGAAGGGCCGGAGATCGACGTGGCGCGGTTCGACGGCACCCTCGACGAAGGCGGGCGCCCGCGACAAAGCGAGCGTCGGCTGGGCGATGTAATTGCGCGGATTGGCCAGAATGGCGCGGCGGAATTCCTCGCGCTCCGCGGCGGTCGAATGCGGGCCGATCAGCATACCGTAGCCACCGGATTCACCGACCGCCTTGACCACCAGCTTGTCGAGATTGGCCAGCACATGTTGGCAATCTGCCTCACGATGCAGCAGATAGGTCTCGATATTGGGCAGAATGGCATCGCTATCGAGATAATACCGGATCATCTGCGGCACATAGGCATAGACCGCCTTGTCGTCGGCGACACCGGTGCCGATCGTGTTCGCGATGCCGACCGTGCCGGCGCGATAGGCGTTGAACAGTCCCGGCACGCCGAGCCGCGATTGGGCCCGAAAGGCCAGCGGATCGACGAAATCATCATCGACCCGGCGATAGATCACATCGACCCGGCGCAGGCCGGCCGTGGTCCGGGCGAAGACGACATTGTTGTGAACGACGAGATCGCTGCCTTCGACCAGCTGAATGCCCATCTGCCGGGCCAGAAAGGCATGCTCGAAATAGGCCGAATTGAAGATGCCGGGGGTCAGCACGACGATGGTCGGGTCCGGCCGCCCGGCCGGGGCGAGTGTCCGCAGCGTCGCCAGCAGCGCCTGGCAATATTGCGAGATCGGCTGGACCTGGTAATTGCGGAACAGCTCGGGAAAGACGTGTTTCATCACCTCGCGATTGGCCAGCATATAGGAGACGCCGGAGGGCACGCGCAGATTATCTTCGAGCACGGCGAAGCCGCCATCGGGCAGCCGCACCAGATCGCTGCCGCAGACCGCGACATAGACATCGCGCGGCACGGCCAGTTCGCGCATTTCCCGGCGGTAATGCTGGGCGCTATAGACCAACTCGCGCGGAATCACGCCGTCGGCCAGGATCTTGCCCTCGTGATAGATATCCTTGAGGAACAGATTGAGCGCCTGAATACGCTGGGTCAGCCCGGCCTCGATCACCGCCCATTCCGGTGCCGTGAGGATGCGCGGCAGCAGATCGGTCGGCATGACTCGCTCGGTGCTTTCCTGCTGGCCGTAGACGGTAAAGGTGATGCCCTGATTCAGGAACGACA
>JAXDMU010000159.1:0-6470 GCA_034665905.1 Aliidongia sp.
AATCATCTGCTCAACATCACGACCTTCGCCATCGATGTCGGCGCGATCACGCCGGTGCTGTGGGGCTTTGAAGATCGCGAGCGGTTGATGGAGTTCTACGAGCGGGTCTCGGGTGCGCGCCTTCATGCCAATTACTTCCGGCCGGGCGGGGTCAACCAGGATCTGCCGGCCGGCTTGGCCGAGGAAATCTACGGATTCTGCGAGGAATTTCCCAAGCGACTCGACGATCTCGATCATCTGCTGACCGAGAACCGGATCTTCAAGCAGCGCACGGTCGATATCGGCATCATCAGTGCCGCCGATGCGATCGATTGGGGCTTCACCGGCCCGATGCTGCGCGCCTCGGGCGTGCCGTGGGATCTTAGGAAGTCGCAGCCTTATGATGCCTATGCGGAGATGGAGTTCGATATTCCGATCGGCAAGCACGGCGATTGCTGGAACCGCTTTATCGTGCGGATCGAAGAGATGCGCCAGAGCATCCGGATCATGAAACAGGCGCTCGACAAGATGCCGCCGGGACCGATCAAGGTGAATGACCGCAAGGTGGCGCCACCACCGCGTGCCGAGATGAAGCAGTCGATGGAAGCGCTGATCCATCACTTCAAGCTCTATACCGAAGGCTATCATGTTCCCGCGGGCGAAACCTATACCGCGGTCGAGGCGCCCAAGGGCGAGTTCGGCGTCTATCTGGTGTCTGACGGTTCCAACAAGCCCTATCGCTGCAAGATCAGGGCACCGAGCTATGCTTTTCTTCAGGCGACGGATTTCATGGGCCGCGGGCACATGCTGGCCGATGTCGTCGCGGTCATCGGCTCCATGGATATTGTGTTTGGCGAGATCGATCGATGAGTGAATCGCAGGACGACACAGTCGTCGACCAGCCGGCGAACTTCGAATTCACGCCGGAAAACCTCGAAGAGGCCAAGCGTCTCATCGCCAAATACCCACCGGGCCGGCAGGCGAGCGCGGTGCTACCGCTGCTCTACGTCGCGCAGCGCCAGCACCAGAACTGGGTGCCGCGCGCCGCGATGGATTATATCGCCCGGATGCTCGGCATGCCGGCGATCCGGGTCTACGAAGTTGCGACCTTCTACACGATGTTCCATCTGAAACCGGTCGGCAAATACCTGCTTCAGGCCTGCACGACCACGCCGTGCTGGCTGCGCGGCTCCGACGCGGTGGTCGAGACCTGCCGGAAGAAGCTCGGCATCGGCATCGGCGGCACGACGCCGGACGGCAAGTTCAGCCTGATCGAGGTCGAGTGTCTGGGCGCCTGCGTCAATGCGCCGATCCTCCAGGTCAATGACGATTTCTACGAGGATATGGACGCGGCCTTGACCGAACAGCTGCTCGACGCGCTGGCACGGGACGAGGTGCCGCCGGTCGGCTCGATGACCGGCCGGCAAACCTCGGCGCCGATCGGCGGGCCGGAGACGCTGACCAGCCTCCGCTTCGAGGGAGACGGCGATGCTGCGTGACGAAGACCGGATCTTCACCAATCTCTACGGCATCCACGATGCCGGGCTCGCCGGCGCCAAGCAGCGCGGCGATTGGAGCGGCACCAAGGATCTGATCCTCAAGGGCCGTTCGTGGCTCGTCGAGGCGGTCAAGGATTCAGGCTTGCGCGGCCGCGGCGGCGCCGGTTTTCCGACCGGCCTGAAATGGTCGTTCATCGCCAAGCCGGACGGCCGCCCGGCCTACCTGACGATCAACGCCGATGAGTCGGAGCCAGGCACCTGCAAGGATCGCGACATATTGCGCCACGATCCGCACAAGCTGATCGAAGGCGCGCTTTTGGCCTCGGTCGCGATTGATGCGCATGTCGCCTATATCTATATCCGCGGCGAATTTTATAACGAGAGCGTGGCGCTTCAGAAGGCGATCGACGAGGCTTACGCGGCCGGGCTGATCGGCAAGAACGCCTGCGGCTCCGGCTATGATTTCGACCTCTACCTCCATCGCGGTGCCGGCGCCTATATCTGCGGCGAAGAGACGGCACTCCTGGAAAGCCTCGAAGGCAAGAAGGGCCAGCCGCGGCTGAAGCCGCCATTTCCGGCCAATGTCGGGCTCTATGGCTGCCCGACCATCGTCAACAATGTCGAGAGCATTGCGGTGGTTCCGACCATTCTGCGCCGCGGCCCGGGATGGTTCGCCGGGCTCGGCCGGCCGAAGAACGCTGGCACCAAGCTGTTCTGCATTTCCGGCCATGTGAACAAGCCGTGCAATGTCGAGGAAGAGCTGGGCATTCCGCTGAAGGAATTGATCGAGCGCTATTGCGGCGGCGTGCGCGGCGGCTGGGACAATCTGCTGGCGGTGATTCCCGGCGGGTCTTCCGTTCCGGTGTTGCCGAAATCGATCTGCGACACGGTGCTGATGGATTTCGACTCGCTGCGCGACGTCAAATCCGGCCTCGGTACGGCGGCGGTCATCGTCATGGACAAATCAACCGACATCATCAAGGCGATCGCGCGGCTGTCGCGCTTCTACAAGCATGAAAGCTGCGGCCAATGTACGCCGTGCCGGGAAGGCACGGGCTGGCTCTGGCGGGTCATGGAGCGGATGGTCAAGGGCAATGCCTCGGTCGAGGAAATCGACATGCTGCTCGATGTCACCTATGAGATCGAGGGCCATACCATCTGCGCGCTGGGCGATGCGGCGGCTTGGCCGGTGCAGGGGCTGATCCGGCATTTCCGGCCCGAGATGGAAGCGCGCATCAAGAATTACCGCGACGCGGCTGCCCGCCGCGCCGCGGCCTGACGGAGGAATCGATGCCGAAGCTGACGATTAACGGCAGCGAAGTCGAAGTCCCGGCCGGCGTGACCGTGCTCCAGGCCTGCCAGGCGGCGGGCGTGGAAGTGCCGCATTTCTGCTATCATGAGCGGCTGGCGATCGCCGGCAATTGCCGCATGTGTCTGGTCGAGATGGAGAAATCGCCGAAGCCGATCGCGTCCTGCGCGATGCCGGTCGGTGAGGGCATGGTCATCCATACCGACAGCGAGAAGGCCAGGAAGGCGCGCAAGGGCGTCATGGAATTCCTGCTGATCAACCATCCGCTCGATTGCCCGATCTGCGATCAGGGCGGCGAATGCGATCTTCAGGACGAGGCGATGGCTTATGGCTTCGATCGCGGCCGGTTCCAGGAGAACAAGCGCGCGGTCAAAGACAAGAATCTGGGGCCGCTGGTCAAGACCAGCATGAATCGCTGCATCCATTGTACCCGCTGCATCCGTTTCGCGACCGAGATTGCCGGCGCTCCCGAATTGGGGGCCACCGGGCGCGGCGAGGATATGGAGGTTGGCACCTATATCGAGCATGCGCTGACGTCGGAATTGAGCGGCAACATCATCGATCTGTGCCCGGTCGGCGCGCTCACTTCGAAGCCCTACGCCTACGTCACCCGGCCCTGGGAACTGCGCAAGACCGAGTCGATCGATGTGCTGGATGCGGTCGGCGCCAATATCCGGGTCGATTCGCGCGGGCCGCAGGTGCTGCGCATTTTGCCGCGGCTGAACGAAGATGTGAACGAAGAGTGGCTGGGCGATCGCGGGCGTTTTGCGGTTGATGGGCTGATGAAGCGCCGGCTCGATCGGCCCTATGTCAGGCGCCACGGCAAGCTTCAGGAAGCCGGCTGGGGCGAGGCATTCGCCGCGATCGCGGCGCGAATGAAGGGCATTCCGGGCGACCGGATCGCCGCCATCGCGGGCGATCTGTGCGATGCCGAAGCGATGCTGGCGCTCAAGGATCTGATGGCGGCACTCGGCAGCCCGCATCTCGATTGCCGACAGGATGGCGCCAGGCTGCCGGCGGGCGTGCGGTCGGGCTATATCTTCAACACGACCATCGCCGGCATCGAGCAGGCCGATGTCTGCCTGCTGATCGGCACCGATCCGCGCTGGGAAGCGGCATTGATCAATGCGCGACTGCGCAAGCGCTATCTCCAGGGCGGCTTCAAGGTGTTCAATATCGGGCCGAAGCTCGATCTGACCTTCCCGGTCACGCAACTCGGCCTGGGGCCGGAGGTGCTGACCGATCTGGCCGACGGCAATCATTCGTGGGTCCCGACGCTGAAGCAGGCAAAGCGCCCGATGCTGATCATCGGCCAGGGCGCCCTTGCGCGGCCGGACGGCGCCGAGATCCTCGGGCTGACGCGGCAACTCGCCGAGCAGGCCGGGCTGGTGCGCGAGGATTGGAACGGCTTCAACGTCCTGCACCTCGCGGCCGCACGGGTCGGCGGGATGGATCTGGGCTTCGTGCCGGGCGAGGGCGGACGCGATGTCGCCGGTATTCTCGACGATGCGGCGAGCGGTTCCATCGAAATTGTCTATCTGCTTGGTGCGGACGAGATCGACATGGCGAAGCTCGGTTCCGCCTTCGTGATCTATCAGGGCCATCACGGCGATGCCGGTGCGGCGCGGGCCGATGTTGTGTTGCCCGGTTCGGCCTATACCGAAAAAGACGGCACCTACGTCAATACCGAGGGCCGCGTTCAGCTCGGCCGCAAAGCGGTGTTTCCGCCCGGCGACGCGCGCGAGGATTGGAAGATTCTGCGCGCCCTGTCCGACCCGCTTGGCCACAAGCTGCCCTATGACTCGCTGGGCCAGGTTCGCCAACGGCTGATCGAGGTCAATCCGGTGTTCGCCCACATTGATGATGTGGCACCATCGGCCTGGGGCGAGTTTGGCACGATCGGCAAGGGGGCCGGCGAAGCGTTCGCCTATCCGATCGCGAATTATTACCAGACCGATACGATCAGCCGGGCCTCGCCGACCATGGCGGCCTGCACCGAATCCTACCGCGCCAACACCAGCCCGAAGACCGGCACCCATGGCTGATATCTGGAATCTCGCCACCGGCTTTTGGCACGATTACGCCATCTTGCGCATTCTGGTCGGCATCGGCGTCGTTGTCGCCGGGCTGCTCGGCTCGATGGCCTATCTGACCTATGCCGAACGCAAAGTGCTGGCGCTGATTCAGCGCCGGATGGGGCCGAACGTGGTCGGTCCGTTCGGGCTGTTGCAGCCGATGGCCGACGGGCTGAAGCTGCTGCTCAAGGAAACCGTGATCCCGACCGGTGCCAATTCGACCGTGTTCATGATCGCGCCCTTGATCACTTTCGTGCTGGCGCTGGTCGCCTGGGCGGTGATTCCGTTCAGCGAGGGCTGGGTCGTCGCCGACATCAATGTCGGCGTGCTCTATCTCTTCGCGATTTCGTCGCTCGGCGTCTACGGCATCATCATGGCCGGCTGGGCCTCGAATTCGAAATACGCCTTTCTCGGCGGCTTGCGCTCGGCCGCCCAGATGGTGTCCTACGAGGTCTCGATCGGCTTCGTCATCGTCACGGTGCTGCTCTGTGCCGGCTCGCTCAATCTGACCAAGATCGTACTGGCGCAGCAGCATGTCTGGTTTGTCATTCCGCTGCTGCCGATGGCCGTGGTGTTCTTCGTGTCCGGTCTGGCAGAAACCAACCGCTCACCGTTCGATCTGCCGGAAGGCGAGTCGGAATTGGTCGGCGGCTTCTTCGTCGAATACTCGTCGATGGCGTTCGCCCTGTTCTATCTCGGCGAATATATGAACATGATCCTGATGAGTGCCATGACCGCCATCATGTTCCTGGGCGGCTGGCTGGCACCGTTCGCCGGGGTGCCGGTGCTGGGCGCCATCACGGCGATCGTGCCGGGCGGGATCTGGTTCATCCTGAAAATATGCTTCGTGCTGTTCCTGTTTCTTTGGGTGCGCGGCACGTTTCCGCGCTTTCGCTACGACCAATTGATGCGGCTCGGCTGGAAAGTGTTCCTGCCGCTGTCCTTGTCCTATCTCATCCTGGTGGCTGGTGTGTTGGTTTACACCGGCTGGTTGCCGAAGGCCTGAGCCATGTATTTCGTTTTCCGCCGCAGCCTCTAGGGAAGGGATCTCAGCATGGCGTTCCTCGATCGCACTGTCGGCAGATTCCTGCTGTGGGAGCTGCTCAGCGGCATGAAGCTGACGCTCGGCTATATGTTCAAGAAGCCGGTGACGGTGAATTACCCCTTCGAGAAGGGGCCGCTCAGTCCGCGCTTCCGCGGTGAGCATGTGCTGCGCCGCTATCCCAACGGCGAAGAGCGCTGTATCGCCTGCAAGCTGTGCGAGGCGGTCTGTCCGGCGCTGGCCATCACGATCGAGGCCGAGCCGCGCGAAGATGGCAGCCGGCGCACGACTCGTTACGATATCGACATGACGAAATGCATCTATTGCGGGCTGTGCCAGGAAGCGTGCCCGGTCGATGCTATCGTCGAAGGGCCGAATTTCGAATTCGCGACCGAGACTCGCGAGGAGCTGTTCTACAACAAGGAAAAATTGCTGGCGAATGGCGATCGGTGGGAAGCCGAGATCGCGGCGAACCTTCTCGCCGACGCGCCCTACCGGTAAGCGGAGATTAGCCAGAAATGATTTTCCCCGCTTTGATATTCTATCTGTTCGCCTCGATTTCGGTG
>JAXDMU010000160.1:0-3064 GCA_034665905.1 Aliidongia sp.
TTCATATCCCAGATTTGCTGCGAGATGGCGGCGATGCTGACCATGACGAATACTCCGAGACGGCCGGGGCCGCTATTTAGCTATGGCACGCGATACCAGCAACCCGTGGCACCCTAGATCTGGTGACCTACCGACCTCGCCCTGCAACCCTTGGCCGGGGCCGACGCCCGCCCGCGCCGCGGCTGGCAGCGGACGATGTTCCCGATAGGTTTCTATCATGCATCTCTTGCGGCGCCACCGATGAATTTGCCGGCGCCGTCCGATGCGTCGCACGATCATGGGCCGGAATGGCTGTCCACAAACTTATCCACAGAAATATCCACGTCACCCGCCTCGGCCAGCAGCCTCGCGGTAGCCGCTTCGATCCGCCGCTCCAGTTCGACGAGCACGTCTCGACGGTCCTGGCCCGGCTCGATCGGCGGCAGAATCTCGACGGTGATCCGGCCCGGCCGCTTGAGGATGCTGTTGCGGCCCCAGAACAGCCCGGAATTGAGCGCCACCGGCACCAGCGGGATACTGAGTTGGGAATAGAGTGCCGCAACGCCTGGCTGGTAGGGCAGCTTGCCGCCGACCGGCCCCCGCGTGCCTTCGGGAAAAATCGCGATCGACCGCCCGGCCGCCGCCGCGGCGCGCGCCTGGAGCACCAGCTTGCGCACGGCACTTGCGCCCGCCTTGCGATCGATGACGATGTGGCCGGCACGGCTCAGATACCAGCCAAAGACCGGAATCCGGGTCAGTTCACGTTTCAACACGATGGCCGGATCGTCCGCCAGGCGGTTCAGCACCAGCGTATCCCAGGCCGATTGGTGCTTCGGTGCCACGATATAAGGCTCTTTCGGCAGGTTTTCCCAACCGATGATCACGTGATCGAGGCCGACCGTCACCTTGAGCCAGATCAGGATCATGTCCGTCCAGCGCGCGCTGTACCACACGGCCCAGCGGCGCCGGCACAGGAACGGCAGGCCGAGAAGCGCAAACGCCGCCGTAAAGACGACGTAGCCGAGGTTGAACAGCAGCGCACGCAAATGGATCATGTCGGGCCTTGAATCGCCGGGTTGGGCAGGAGTGTGGAACGGGCGAGAGCGCCGAGATATTTCACATATTCGATAAGGATAAGACGTGCGGTACCGCGCAACGACCAGAGATTATTGGGAATGGCTCCTTCGGGGAAAACCGGATGGGGCACGATACGGACGCCCGACGGCAGCGCGCGCGTAAATTCCAGCAAGGCGCGCTGCATGTGATAATTGGCGGTCACCAGACGGATGCTGTGAAAACCCTCGGTACGCAGCCATTCGGCCGTCTCCAGGGCATTGCCACGGGTGTTATCGGCCGCGTGCCCCAGCACGATACAGCATTCCAGGCCGTGCGGCGCATGGGGCATCTGCCGCAACATCGCGCCGATATCGATGCCTTGGTGGACGCCGGAGATGAACAGCTTCTGCGCCCGCCCCTGGGCCAGCAGGGTGAGGCCGTTTTCGATCCGCAGCCTTCCGCCGGTCAGCACGATGACCGCGTCGGTGACGCTGTCGGGATCGCCGACCGGTTGCTCCACGCCTTGCACGAACCAGGCGAGACCGGCGATCCAGCACAAGATCAGGGCCGCGGCGAACCGACGCCAGAGACGGTACCTCACGGCATACGCGCCAGCGTGCGCAGCACCGTCACGCGCGCGGTCGCCAGCCCAACCAGCGCCATGCCCAACGGCAGCAGCGCCAGCACCGCCCAGGCCAGAATCGGCAGTGCCAGCCCCGGCGCCAGGTCGGCGGCCACCGACCCGCCTTGTTCCGCGGCCAGCCGGATCACCCCGAATCCGAGCAGCGCCGGCACCAGCCCGATGATGCCGCCGCGCATTCCCAGGCGAAAGGCATGCCGCTGAAACTGCCCGGCGATGTAGCTGTCGGCTGCGCCCATCGCATGCAGCAGATCGACAATCGGCGCATGGATCATCAGGCCGGTTCGCGTGATGAAAATCACCGTCGACACCGCGACCGCACCGATCAGCGCCACGATGACGACCGCGCCGATCTCCAGCAGCTTCGCCACCCGCAACAGCTGCTCGACCCACGCACCATGGGTTTCGACACTGGCACCGGGCACGAGCGCCGCCAGCCGCCGCGACAGGTCCGGCAGATCGAGCGGCACCGCTTCGGCCCGCTGCACATCAATCAGAGCCGGCAAGGGCAAGCGATCGATCTCGACCGACCCACCGAGCCAGGGCTGAAGCAGAGCCGCCTCCGCCTGCCGGTCGAGCAGCGTCGCCCCAGCGACGCCGACGGTACCGCGCAGCAGCGCCAGAACCTGATCGGCACTGGCCGAAGCCAGCGTGCCACCGCCGGCCGGTTGCGGCAGCTCCACCGTCAGCGTGCCGTGCAGCCCGTCATCCCAGCGCATCAGGGCCGAATCGACGGCAAAGCCCGCACCGATCGCCAGCGCTGCCAGAAACACCATGAGCCCGATCAGCCAGGGCAGAAACCGGGAGGAGCCGTCGCCATCGAGCGGCAGGGTCGAACCGCCGGCCATCGGCTCAGCGCCTCCGCACGGTGCCCGGCCGCTGACTCACCCGGCCGTCGCGCAGCAGGAGGGTCGGATAGCCGAAGCGTTCGATCAGGGCGGCATTGTGCGTGGCGATCACCACCGTGGTACCCAGCCGGTTGAGTTCCTCGAACAGATGCAGCAGGCGCATTCCGATCGTGTCATCGACATTGCCGGTCGGCTCGTCGGCCAGCAGCAGGCTGGGCCGCGTGATGACGGCGCGCGCGATGGCGATGCGCTGCTGCTGCCCGCCCGACAGACGGGATGGTCGCGCCTCGATGTGATCTTCCAGCCCGACCCAGCGCAGCAGATCGACGACATGTTCCTTGATGACGGCTTCCTGGACCCCGGCGACGCGCAGCGGCAGGGCGACATTGTCAAGCGCCGACAGATGGTCGAGCAGGCGGAAATCCTGAAACACCACGCCGATCTGCCGGCGCAGCCCCGGCAGATCGCGGCGCGCCACCCCGGCGATATCCCGGCCAAAGATCGAGACCCGGCCGCGCGTCGGCCGCTCGGCCAGATAGAG
>JAXDMU010000161.1:0-5287 GCA_034665905.1 Aliidongia sp.
GCTTGCGCCCGATGATGCTTATCGTCTCCTATGCCACGGTCGATGTGATTTTGCCAAGGAACGGAAATTGCCGTCTTCGCTGCGCCGGTGCCTGTTGCCGATGTTTCTTCTTGCCTTGCCCTTGTCCGCAAGTGCCGAAGGTCAGGATGCGGCGACCTATGACAAATGCCTGGCGCTTGCCCGCAAAGACCCCTCCGAGGGGTTCGAGACGGGATCGGTCTGGCGCGATCATGGCGGCGGGCTGCCGGCCCGGCATTGCGTCGCGGTCGCCCTCATCGGCCTCAAGGAATATGTTGAAGCGGCGCACCGGCTGGAGAAGATCGCCGCCGAAATGGTGCGCGAAAGCGACACCCTGCGGGCCGGCGTGCTGGCACAGGCGGCCGAGGCGTGGAGCGAGGCCGGTCAGTCCGAAAATGCCGAGGCGGCGCTGACGGCGGCGCTCAAACTGGCACCGCGCAATCCGGATTATCTGATCAACCGCGCGGTCACCTACGCACAGCGGAAAAATTACCGTGCGGCGGTCGAGGACCTGAACAAGGCGCTCGCGGTGGGACCGCGTGCCGACGCGCTGGCCTATCGTGCTTCGGCCTGGCGCTTACTCGGCGATTTGAAGCAAGCGCGCTTCGATGCGGAAAAGGCCGTGCAGAGCGACCCCAATCTGGCCGAAGCCTGGCTCGAACTCGGCAACATCAAGCGCCTGTCCGACGATTCGGCCGGCGCGCGCCAGGATTGGCTGAAAGTGATCGCGCTCGCCCCTGACTCGGCCGCCGCAGACGCTGCCCGCGACAATATCGAAACACTCGATGTGCATGTCGAAGGTACTGTACCGGCGAGATGAGCCGGCGGCGTTTTGCCGGGTTATCTGAATTGCGCGCGCGGGACGAAATTCCAGTCGGTCAGAAGAGCACAGCCGATCCGCCTCATTCAACCGCTTTCGCGCCAGAGCCCTCGCGTCTCTGGCATAAGGAGATCCCCATTGCACGCGGGGGACGGGATATCAGACACTGGCCGATACGTGAACAAAGAATTCCGAATGGGGAGAGCGTGACGATGACCAGCCCATCTGCCTGGCGAAGCCTGTTGCTTGCCGGCGCCTTCATCAGCGTTTGTGCCGTCGAGGCTGCGGCCCAGCCACCGGCAGCCGAACCGTCGGCACCGACCATGGCGGCCCCGGCCGTCGCTCCGCCGGCCCCCGCCGCCGCTCCGGCCTTGCCGCCGGGCTCGCCGCTGATCGGGCGACCGGACAGTGCCGCTGCGGCGAAGCTCGCACCGGTCGCCGGCCCGCCGATCGCGACCGCCGCCGAAAAGCTGCCGCTGGACAAGCTGAAACTGCCGCCGGGCTTCAATATCGAAGTCTACGCCTCGGGCATGGCCAATGCGCGTTCGCTGCGCGAAGGCGACAAGGGGACGGTCTTCGTCGGCAGCCGGGTAGTCGATAAGGTTTATGCCATCACCAACAAGGGCGGCAAGCATGAGGTCAAGGTGATCGCGTCCGGCCTCTATCGCCCGAACGGCGTCGCCTTCCACAAGGGAACTCTTTACATTGCCGAGCTGTCGAAGATTTCCAAGATCGACAATATCGAAGACCAGTTGGACAACCCGCCCAAGCCGACGGTGATCTATGACGATCTGCCCAAGGACGAAGCCCATGGTTGGAAATTCATCGCGATCGGGCCGGACGACAAGCTCTACGTCCCGGTCGGGCAGCCCGGCAACAATGTGCTGCACGATGCCGCCCATGGGCAGATCCGTCGGATGAATCTTGACGGCACCGGCGCCGAGATCGTGGCGCTGGGCGTGCGCAACACGGTCGGGTTCGATTGGAATCCATCGACCAAGCAGCTCTATTTCACCGATAACGGCCGCGACTGGCTGTCCGAGGATGTGCCCGAGGACAAGCTCAATCGCGTCACCAAGAATGGCGAGGATTTCGGCGCGCCCTATTGCTACCAGGGCAATATCGCCGATCCGGAATTCGGCTGGGGTCATTCATGCAGCGAATTCACCCCGCCGGTCGGGCTGATGGGACCGCATGCGGCCGCACTCGGCATGCGCTTCTATACCGGGTCGATGTTTCCCAAGGATTACAAAGACGCGATCTTCGTGGCGCGCCACGGTTCCTGGGACCGCACGGTCAAGTTCGGTGGTGACGTGGCCTTGGTCAAGCTGAAGAAGGACGGCACGGTCAAGTCGGTCGAACCATTCCTGACCGGTTTCCTGCAAGACAATAAATATGTCGGCCGTCCGGTCGATGTGCAGCAGCTCAAGGACGGTTCGCTGCTCGTCTCCGATGATTGGAACGGTGCGGTCTATCGCATCACCTACGGCAAGCAGAAAGTCGCGACACGCTGACGCGGCATGGGCGGCCGGGGATACATGCCCCGGCCGCTTCTACCTTTTCCCGAAAACTTTGCCGGAGCGGCCGATGCGTCTCAAAACAGCAATCATAGCCCTCGCCTGCACGGTACTTCCCGCGATGGCCGAGACGATGCCGGAGCGTGTTGCACCCTGTCTGGCGTGCCACGGCGACACCGGACAATCGCAGAACGAAAACCTTCCGTCGCTGGGCGCCCAGCAGCCGGGTTACACGCTGATCCAGCTCTTCATGTTCCGTGAAAAGCTGCGGACCTCCGACATCATGAACGAGATGGCGAAGGATCTGACGGACGATGATCTGCGCAGCTTTTCCGATTTCATCGCGACGCTACCCAAGCCGTCGCCGGCCGATGCGGGCGACCCAGGCCGCATGGCGCGGGCGCAGGCGCTGACACAGGCAGAGCATTGCAATTCCTGTCACAATCCCGATTTCAGCGGGCGCGACAACATTCCGCGCATCGCCGGCCAGCGCGAGGATTATCTGGCCAAGACGCTGCGGGAATACAAGGACAACAGCCGCCACGGCTATGACGGCACCATGGCCGAAGTGCTCCAACCCGTAACGGACGAGCAGATCGCCGATCTCGCCTATTATCTGGCCCGGCAGCGGTAAGGCGGCAATTTGCGATCCCTTTGGATGCGCGGCGGTTGCCGACAAGCCCGTGCGACGCGGGTCTCTTGCCTCGACCGGTGCAACACTTTCGCGTCGTCGTCCCTGTCAAGTGTTGCACTGTCCGGTTCGCGTTGGAATTCGCAGTCCAAACCAGCCCGTTCGACTGAGGCCCCTTATTACCAGAAGGAAGCATCCGCCGATGTCTATCAGGAGCCATGCCGTGAGCGGGTCGGAATAACGGGCTACAGGCACCTGAAGCAGGCAGACGAATATGTGATAGCCAAGAAAGCCCATTGCGGAAACACCGATGGCCCCGAGTTCAGTCCCGAGTCGCCGCCGGAGCATCGCAACCATGAACCAACCAGTCGAGGTCATCACACCCGCAAGAAGAGTAAAGTTGATAGCTACGCGATGATGAAACAACCATGCCCCGATCCCAAACGGATCCGGTGCGACATCATCGCCGCGGGGCGTCAAATCATAGCGATGCGATGACAGCCACAGGCGCCCCGTCGTCGATCCGTTCATGCTGTCGCGGGCAACCCGGAGGGAATTTTCCTGACTGACCTCCCAATCCCCAGCGAGCGTGTTGGGCATATCTTCCGTCAGCCGCGCAATGAATTCCGTCATCATGCCATAAGGGTCATCCAGGATCGCGTCGACCGAGAGGCGTCTCAGGGTTTCATTGACCGCCGCTCGCGTGCAGTCCAAAGGCGGCGGATTGCAGGCGATTGGCTGAGCATGCCGGTAGATGACGTCATCTTGAGTGCGGATAATAACGCCCCGCCGCTCCTCGATCGTTTGCGCAGCGATCCAGGCAGCCCGTATGGGGGCCAAGGCCGCGACCAGCCGATCCCGAAGCTCCGGCTGGCTGGTCGGCGTATCGGGTGTCAATAGAAAGCCGGCCGAACCGATCAAGACGAAGCCCGAAAATTTACCGGCTCCCGCATCAGGACGCCCGGTGAGCAGCGCCGCCATCGGTTGGATGAGCATGTTGGCGAAGATGCTCGCCGCCAAAAGTCCGGCAAGGCAAGCCGCCCGTGCGGGGTGCCTGCGCCAGACCAACAGGGCAACGATGCCCAGACCGGGCAGCAGACCGATGGCGGCGGGCCGTAACGCCATCGCGGCCGCCATCACCACCCCAGCCGCACCAAGGCGCCGGATGCTCGCCCGCTCCAGCAGCAAGAGAGCCAATCCGAGTTCCGCTGTCGCACAGGAGAAAAACAGGGAATCCGGCATAATGAAAAAATGCAGATGGATCAGACCCTGTTTCAGGGTCAGCACGATGCCGAGCAGCATCGCCAGCAGCGACGAGCGAAAAAAACGGCGGGCGGCGGCACACAAAAATAAAGTCGCAGCCGCCGACATTATGAATTGAAATACCACTATGGCGTAAGGATCGCCGAAAATAAACTCGAATCCATGCAGCAACAACCCGTATCCGGCAGTCCGCAAATCCATAAAATTGTAATACCCATCACTATCTGGTGTATAAAAGATCGTATGAGGTAATCGATACAGGACGGTTACATCGAAAATTCCAACAAATAGGCCTATTACGGTAAGAGACGGTGCAGGAAGCCAGCGCCCGATCATGCTCTCCCGAATTTGTTTCCTTATGGGGGCGAGAAAAGGGCTTGCCTCTATGATACGACGAAGCTCGATGAACAGCAGAAATGCCGCGATGGCGCCGAAAAAATCCAGGATAATGCCAAACGGTCGAGCAAGCATCACCACCCCGGTAATGGTGAGTTGGCGATGCGTGGCGTTCGGATCGTCGCCGAGCCCTGTGGAGAAGCGCACCTGGCCGTCCCAAAAGGAATATCGGCCTGCGCCAAATTCTCTGATCTCGGCATGCGGGGCATGAGCGGGGCCAAGGGGACCGGCTTCGTCGTTCACCGAATATTCGGCGCCATGCGGATTGCTAAGCGTGTCCGAATCGATTGTCAGGAGCCAGGGTACCGGCGGCACAATCTCACCCTGTGGCACGGTCCAGGCAAGCCCGGATTCGGGTAGGTACGGGCCGGTTAGCTGGAAATGCCGGGTCCAAATCCCGGCGGACAGACAATTTCCCGTCACTGCGAGAAGCACCAGCACGATCAAGACAAGATGGGCGATGCGCCGGAACCTTGTGACCGGATAGCGCGCGCGCCAACGGCCATATTCACGAAACAACATCAACACAGCGCTGTAGCCGGCCACAGATCAACCGCATAAGACATCTTCAAGCCCTTGATCTATTAGGGGAGTGGCTGTGCCGAGGTGGCGATCGGCTAGTCGCAAATCTAATTACCAAGA
>JAXDMU010000162.1:0-11841 GCA_034665905.1 Aliidongia sp.
ACTGGCTTGAGGCCGGCACGGCCAGCTTCTTTGCGTCTTCGGTCATGCTTCTTGTATCCGGATCATTCAGCGCGACGGGAAAGCGCCATCAAGCCGGGACCGCCCCGCCGCGTCAAGGGTCATGCGGTCACAGGAGCCGGAACCGCCACGATCAGCACCATCGCCTGGGCCAGCGGCGGCTCGTCGGTGATGGTCAGATGGATCTGGGCGACCATGCCCGGCGGGGTCATCGCATCGAGCCGCGCCTTCGCACCACCGGTCAGCGCCAGCGTCGGTTGCCCGGACGGCAGATTGACCACGCCGATGTCACGCCAAAAGACCCCGGCGCGAAACCCCGTGCCGAGCGCCTTGGAACAGGCTTCCTTGGCGGCATAGCGCTTGGCATAGCTGGCCGCGCGGGTCGCGCGCCGCTCGGATTTGGCGCGTTCCACCGGTGTGAAGACGCGGTCGATGAACCGATCGCCATAGCGCGCCAGCGTCTTTTCGATGCGCGTGATGTCGATCAGGTCCGAGCCCATGCCGAGCACGGTCACGGGCCGGCACCGTTCCGCGCCGCGATCATGGCGGTGCGCATGGCGGCGATCGCCGCATCAAGCCCGATGAAGATCGCCTCGCCGATCAGGAAATGCCCGATATTGAGTTCGGCCAGTTCCCCAATCGCGGCGACCGGGCCGACCGTGTCGAAATCGAGCCCATGCCCGGCATGGCATTCGAGGCCGAGCGCATGGGCATGGGCCGCAGCCCGGCGCAGCCGGTCTAGTTCCCGCAGCCGCGCCGCGCCCTGGGCATGGCAATAGCTGCCCGTGTGCAATTCGACGACTGGTGCCCCGAGCTTCCGCGCCATGTCGAGTTGGGCCGGATCGGGTGCGATGAACAGCGACACGCGGATGCCCTGATCGGTCAGCCGAGCGACATAGGGCGCCAAGTGATTGTGCAATGCCGCGACGTCGAGACCGCCTTCCGTCGTGCGTTCCTCGCGCCGTTCCGGCACCAGGCACGCGGCGTGCGGCCGATGGCGCAAAGCAATCGCCAGCATCTCGTCGGTCGCGGCCATTTCGAGATTGAGCGGCAACTCGATCTCATGGCGCAGCCGGTCGATGTCGGCATCGGTGATGTGCCGGCGATCCTCACGCAGATGCGCCGTGATGCCGTCGGCCCCGGCCCCGGCCGCGATCTGCGCGGCGCGCAACGGATCGGGATGGACGCCGCCGCGCGCGTTGCGAATCGTGGCGACGTGATCAATGTTGACGCCGAGGCGGAGATGCGGGTGGAGGAAGCTCATCGGTGCGTGATCCCATAGGGCTGGATCGGACAGGGACAATCTGGGGCGCAAGCCGGTAATTTCAACGAGCGGAAGCGCCGCCCCCCTTCACCCCCGCGCCCGCTCCACCGAATTGATCACCGGCGTCGCCCGCAAGGCCGCCATCAGGTTGGCGAGGTGCTTTACGTCCTGCACCTCGATATCGACCAGGATCTCGAAGAAATCCTGCGACCGGCTGGTGATCTTGAGGTTGGTGATGTTGCCGTTGTTCTTGCCGATCACCGTGGTCAGGCTGGCGAGGCTGCCCGGCTCATTGCCGAGCATGACCGAGATGCGGCCGACATGGCCGCCATCAACATCCTCATTGTCCCACGAGACATCGAGCCAGCGCTCGGGTGTTTCGGCGAAGCTTTCCAGCGTCTCGCAGTCGATGGTGTGGATCGTGACGCCCTTGCCGGTCGTCACGATGCCGACGATGCGGTCGCCCGGCAGCGGATGACAGCAGCCGGCATAATGCAGTGCCATGCCGGGGATGAGGCCGCGAATCGGCACGGCATGGTCGGACGGCTTGCGGCTGCGCGGCAGATGGACGATTTTCGCCGTCTTCGGTTCGGTCCGATTCGGATAGGCGGCGTTGATCACCTCGCCCTTGGTCACCAGCCCTTCGCCAACCGAGGCATAAAGATCTTCGACCGTGGCGACGGTGAAACTCTTCAGGACGGATTCAAGTGCCTTTTCGCTGAAATCCAGGTGGTCGTGGCGGAACGCCTTGACCAGGATTTCCTTGCCGAGGCCGACATATTGCGCCCGCTGCTGCGCCCGCACGAAACGCCGGATGCGCGCGCGTGCCTTGCCGGTGACGACGAAGCGTTCCCAGGTCGGCGACGGCGTCTGCGCCTTCGACGTGATGATCTCGACCTGATCGCCGTTGGTCAGCGCGGTGCGCAATTGCACGATCCGGCCATTGAGCTTGGCCCCGACACAGGTATCGCCGACCTGGCTATGGACCGCATAGGCGAAATCGACAGGACAGGCCCCACGCGGCAGCGCGATCAGATCGCCCTTCGGCGTGAAGCAGAACACCTGATCCTGAAACATCTCGAGCTTGGTGTTCTCGAGAAACTCTTCCGGATTGGAGGCGTGTTCCAGAATATCGAGCAGTTCGCGCAGCCAGCGATATTGCTTGCCCTCGGTTCGCACGCCGTCCTGTTTGTAATTCCAATGCGCGGCGACGCCCAGTTCGGAGACTTCGTGCATCTCGCGCGTACGGATCTGGATCTCGATGCGCTGGCGCTCCGGCCCGATCACGCCGGTATGAAGCGACTGGTAACCATTCGGCTTCGGCGTCGAGATATAATCCTTGAACCGGCCGGGCACGACCGGGTAGCGGCTGTGGATCACCCCCAGCGCCTGATAGCATTGTTCGAGCGAATCGACGACGACGCGGAACGCCATGATATCGGACAGTTGCTCGAAGCCGATATTCTTGCGCTGCATCTTGCGCCAGATCGAATAGGGCGATTTCTCGCGCCCCGTGACGGCGGCCGCGACGCCGCCGTCGTCGAGCGTCGTCTGCAACTCGGCCAGCACGCGCTTGACCAGATCGCCGCCCTGTTCCTTGAGGAAGGCGAGCCGCGTCATGACGCTGTCGCGTCCTTCGGGCTGTAATTCGGCGAAGGCGAGGTCTTCCAGCTCGTCCTTCATCCGGTGGATGCCGATGCGCTCGGCCAGCGGCGCATAGATATCCATCGTCTCGCGCGCGATCCGGCGGCGCTTGTCGGCGGTCTTGATGAAATGCAGCGTCCGCATATTGTGCAAGCGATCGGCCAGCTTCACCAACAGCACCCGGATATCCTCGGACATAGCGAGGACGAGCTTGCGGAAATTCTCCGCCTGCTTGGTCTGGTCGGATTGCAGCTCGATGCGCGACAGCTTGGTCACGCCATCGACCAGCCGGACGATTTCCTTGCCAAATAGCCGCTCGATATCGTCGAGCGTCGCGACCGTGTCCTCGACCGTATCGTGCAGCAGACCCGTGATGATCGAGGCCGCGTCCAGTTTCATCTGGGCGAGGATGCCGGCCACTTCGACGGGATGGGAGAAATACGGATCGCCCGAAGCGCGCTTTTGCGCGCCATGCGCCTGAACGGTAAAGACATAAGCGCGATTGAGCGCGTCTTCGTTGGCGTTCGGATCATAGGATTTGACCCGCTCGACCAGTTCGAACTGGCGGATCATAGCGGTCGGCCCTCAGCCGGAAAGCAGTCGCCCGCCCCCGGCGAAGCCGATAATGCCGGGCTCAGAAGGGGCCGGAAGGGCCGGGGCACATCGACACCGGCGATGTCAAAGGTCGCCGTCAGCCAGATCGTCTGGAATAGCCAGCTTGTCGTCGGCGATCTCATCGTCCTCGCCGTCCGCCCCAAGCTCGCCGTCCGCTTCGCCCTCTTCGTCACCGGCGAAGAGCATGTCTTCTTTCAGCTCTTCGTCGATCGCGGCGTCGCCGGCACCGAGCGGCCAAGTCGGCTCGGTGAGGGCGAGATCACGATCTTCCTCGGGCTCATCGACATCCGGCTGCTTTTGCAGGCCGGTGACCAACGCGTTCTTCAAACCATCGACTTCGATGGTCGAATCCGCGATCTCGCGCAGCGCCACCACCGGGTTTTTGTCGTTGTCGCGGTCGATCGAGATCGGCGTCCCCGACGCGATATCGCGCGCGCGCTGCGCCGCCACCAGCACGAGTTCGAACCGGTTCGGCACTTTCATCACGCAATCTTCAACCGTTACACGCGCCATCGCCTGAAAACCCGCTGAGTGTATGGAAGCGCTAACTTATACGATGCCGCCGCCCACCGCGCAACAGCCGCAACCTCATGGCTGCCCGTCATCGCCCGCGAGCGGGCGGGTCAGTTGCTCCGGCCCGAGCCGCGCCAGCATCGCATCGATGCTGGCGCCGGTGACGGGATGGCGCCATTGCGGAGCGATCTCGCGGAGCGGCCGGAGCACGAAAGCCCGCTCATGCAGCCGCGGGTGCGGCAGCACCGGCCAGCCGGCGACGATCCGCGCGTCATAGTCCAGCAGATCCAGATCGATGATGCGCGCCGCGTTGATGGCGCCGCGCGCGCGGCCCAGGCGCGCTTCGATCGCATGCAGGGCCGAAAGCAGCGGCCCAGGCGCCAGATCGCTTGCCACCTCGGCCACGCCATTGACATACCATGGCTGATCCGACATGGGTACCGGCGCCGTCTCGTACCAGCGCGAGCGCCGAATCAGGCTCACACCATACTCGCTCAGCAGGTCGAGCGAAGCGGCCAGAGTCGCAGAGGGGCGGCCATGGGGCAGGCTCGGCAAATTCGCCCCCAGCGCCACCAGAATCACCGCACGCTTCCCATATGATTTCCCGCGCACAGACACGATCTGCATAATATGAGCGATGACCACCGACATGGCGAGTATCAGCATGACGCCGTCCCATGATTGCGACCGCTGCCCCAGGCTGGCCGGATTTCGCGACCGGCAGCGCGCGGACTATCCCGAATGGTTCAACGGCCCGGTGCCGTCCTTCGGCCCGGCGGACACCCGGTTGCTGATCGTCGGGCTGGCACCCGGATTGCGCGGGGCGAACCGAACCGGCCGGCCCTTTACCGGCGATTATGCCGGCGATCTGCTCTATGCGACTTTGAGCAAATTCGGGCTGGCGGACGGCGTCTATGACCGCCGTGCCGATGACGGCCTAAGTCTGGTGTCCAGCCGGATCACCAATGCCGTGCGCTGTGTACCGCCCGAAAACAAGCCGCTGCCGGCCGAGATCGCGGCCTGCCGGCCCTATTTCCAGCAGGAGCTGGCCGGGCTGCACAATCTCAAGGCCGTGCTGGCACTTGGCCAGATCGCCCATCGGCAGGTGTTGGCGGCGCTGGGTCTGCGCCAATCCGCCTTCCCCTTTGCGCATGGCGCCCTCCACGCGCTGCCGTCGGGGTCGGTGCTGGCCGACAGCTATCACTGTTCACGGTACAACACGAATACCGGCCGCCTGACGACCGCGATGTTCGAGGCCGTGTTCGCCCAACTGATGCCGTTGCTGGGCACCGAGGCAGGCTGAATTCAATGCGAAAGTTCCAAAGGACGATCGAGAATTTCGCCTGCGAGCAATGCGGCCGGGCCGTGATCGGCGATGGCTACACCAATCACTGCCCGGCCTGTCTCTACAGCAAACACGTCGATATCGCACCGGGCGACCGCGCAGCGTCGTGCGGCGGCATGATGCGTCCGATCGGCAGCGAGCTGAAGGGCGGAACCTATTACATTCAGCACGAATGCATCCGGTGCGGCTTTCAGCGCAAAAATCGTCTGGGCGCCGACGAAATGCCGGCGCTGATCCGCCTGACTCGCTCGCTGGCCTGATACGGCGTCAGGCCTGTCCTTCGGTGCCGAGATTGTTGGAACTGCGCAGCAGCTCAAGCAGCGGGCGTAGCAACCGATCGTCGGCATATTGCAATTCACGCCCGACTTCGAGCCGCAGACGGTAATGCGCGGTCTGGCGATTGTTCCGCGCCGCCTCGCCGACCGATGACGGGGGCAGCAATGCTGGCGGTACCTCTTCAAAAAACCACGCGATCGGCATGTCGTAATGATGGGCGATGCTCAGCAGCTTGTCAGGCGAGATCCGGCTGGCGCCGCTTTCGAATTTTTGGACCTGCTGGAACGACAGGCCGAGCATTTGCGCCAGATGTTCCTGGGAATGTCCGCTCGCGGTGCGGAGCGTGCGGACGCGGCGTCCGACACATTGGTTAATAAGGCGAGCGTTCTCGGGCGCCTTGCGACGCCGAGCCGGCGTGGGCTCTGTCAACATATCCGTCCTTCCTACTTCGAGGGACGACCACTCGCCCTGAAGATGCTGCTGGTAAACGAGTCTTTAATGTCTCAGAGTTCCGGCGACGTCAACATCCAGTCTGGTTAACGTGATATTCAGCTGAAATTCCGAAAAGCCAGTGCTTAAGGGTTGCGGGTTAGACCGGTAATTACTCTTGACTGAGATAGTATTGGCTGCGACGGGGTGCGGCACGGCATCAATTGGAATGCGCGCCGGCCCGATTCGCGGGAGGGCTTGCGATCCGCCCCTGAATCGTCAAGATGGCGGGGAAGAAATGAAATACCCGCACCACGATCTGGTTGGAGCGCTGCGCCACATGTCGGGATCGCTTGATCAAGCCGGAACCACGCTCCTCGCGATGTCTCATGTGCTGGTGGCGTGCATTGTCACCGGCCATGTATTGCTGACGAAGCGCGATATCGGCGCTTCGATCGGCTGGATCGGCATCGTCTGGCTGTCACCGTTTCTGGGCGGTCTGTTCTATCTGATCTTCGGCATCAATCGCGTCGTGCGCCGCGCCCGGCAGCTACGGCCGCGGCGACGCGGTGCCGCCAGCCGTCCAACGGCCCCGGATCGGCCGCGCGACGACCATCTGAGCCGGCTCGACCGGGCTGCACAGCACATCACACGGCGCCCGGCCGAAACCGGCAATGATGTGCGTCTGCTGATTCAGGGCGACGAAGCCTATCCGCGTATGCTGGAAGCGATCGCTCAGGCGCGGACCAGCATTGCCCTGTCGAGCTATATTCTGCGGGCCGATGCGGTGGGCGAGCAGTTCGTGGCCGCCCTGATCGCCGCCCAGTTGCGCGGTGTGGCCGTGCGCGTGCTGATCGACGGCGTCGGCAGCGGCTATTTCAATTCAGCGGCCTATCGCGTCTTGCATCGCGGCGGCGTGCCGGTCGCCCGCTTCCTCCATTCCTTGCGGCCCTGGCGGATGCCGTTTCTCAATTTGCGCCTTCACAAGAAGATTTTGTGCATCGACGGCCGTATCTGCTTCACCGGCGGCCTCAATATCGGTGCCGAGAATGTGCTGGCCGGTCGGCCGTTGGATCCCGTGCGCGATGCCCATTTCCGGTTCGAAGGGCCGGTCGTGGCGCAGTTGACCGAAACCTTCGTCGAGGATTGGCAATTCACCACCGGCGAAGAGCTGGACGGGCCGGCCTGGTTTCCCAACCTCGATGCCGCCGGCCTGATGACGGCACGCGTCGTAACCTCAGGACCGGATCAGGATCTCGAGAAGATCGAGATGCTTGTGCTTCAGGCCATCACCTGTGCCCGGCACGCGGTGGCAATCATGACGCCGTATTTTTTGCCGGATGACCGGCTGGTCACGGCGCTGGCACTCGCTGCGATGCGGGGTGTGGCAATCGACATCGTGCTGCCGGCGCGCAGCAATCACGGCATCTTCGATTGGGCGGTTTGCGCCGAAATCGAGCCGCTGCTGACCGCAGGCTGCCGGGTCTGGCGCAATCCGCCCCCGTTCGAGCATTCCAAGCTGATGACCGTGGACGGCACCTGGTGCCTCGTCGGCAGCAGCAACTGGGACATGCGAAGCTTTCGTTTGAATTTCGAATTGAATGTCGAGATCTATGATCCGAGCCTCGCCGCACAGATCGACCGGCTGATCGCGGAAAAACGCATCCATCCGGTCGGCGCTGATGAACTCGCCCGGAGGCCGTTGCCGGTGCGTCTGCGCGATGCGGGTGCGCGGCTGCTGCTACCCTATCTATGAACCGTTGATCGCCGACCGGTTTTATCCTATCTATGCGTGAACAAGGGGCATCTATGAAATCTCTACGATCCGGCTCTGTTTCGGTCGTTCGCGTCGCCGAGACGGAACGGCTGCCCTGCGATCCGAACTGGCTCTATCCCCAGATTACGCCTGACATCCTCGGGCGCGGCAAGGCGTGGCTCGACGACCGGTTCATCGACTCCACAAGCAATCATCTAATGCTGGCGATGCAGAGTTTCGTCGTGCAAACCAAGACGCACAATATACTGGTCGATACCTGCAACGGCAACCACAAGCAACGCCCCGGCAAGACCTGGCAGCACAATCTCGACACGCCCTATCTGCGCAATCTGGCGGCGGCCGGCCTGAAGCCCGAAGATATCGACTTTGTCCTGTGTACCCACCTTCATTCCGATCATGTCGGCTGGAACACGCAATTGTCCGGCGGCCGGTGGGTGCCGACTTTCCCCAAAGCCAAATACCTGTTCAGCGCGGTGGATTTCGACATCCTGAACCGCGAACATCAGATCGGCCAGGGAGCCGTCGGTGCGTTCGCCGACAGCGTTCTACCGATCGTCGAAGCGCGCCAGGCGACGCTGGTCGAAATGGATCACGTCATCGAACGCGCGCACGGCGATGGTGTCTGGCTGGAAGGCACGCCGGGCCATACGCCGGGCCATGTCGTGGTCCATGTCAAATCCGGCAGTTTCCATGTCCTGCTGGTCGGGGACGTGCTGCATCACCCGATCCAATTCACCGCACCCGATCTGCTGATGGATTTCGACGAGGATCCAGCCGCCGCGGCGGCGACCCGCCAGCAGTTGCTGCGGACCTATGCCGACAGCCAGACGATCATCATGCCCGCACATTTCCCGGCGCCGACCGCCGGCCGCATCGTGACCTGGGGCGACGAGTACCGGTTTCGCTGGATCGATCGCTGATCAGCGCCGACGGCGCACCAAATCCAGCACCTTTTCGGTCACCGCATGGCGAACCGCCGCTTCCGGCCGGTCGGCATCGATCACGGCATAGGTCGCGGGCCGTTCGGCCGCTTGGTCGAGATAGCCGCGCCGGACCCGCTCGTGAAAATCGAGATCGAGCGCCTCAAACCGACCCTCATCAAGGGCCGCAGCTTCGTTGCGCCGTCGGCTGCGCTCCAACCCGCGCCGCACATCGATATCGAGGATCACGGTCAGATCGGGCCATAGGTCCCCGGTGGCAAGGCGGTGCAGTTCGAGAATGTGGGCCACCGGCAACCCCCGCCCGGCACCCTGGAAGGCGAGGCTGGCGGCAGCATAGCGGTCGGAAATCACGATCCGGCCCGCGGCCAGAGCCGGACGGATGACGCGTTCGACATGCTGCGCGCGGGCGGCATTCATCAGCAGCAATTCGGCCATCGGCGTCCAATCGTGGCCGTTCTCGGCCAGGAGCAGCCGACGCAGCGCCAATCCGCCCTCGGTGCCGCCGGGTTCGCGCGTCACCAAGGGCTCCAGGCCGGCCGCAACGAGCGTCTGCTGCAAAGCCGTGATCGCCCCGGTCTTGCCGCCGCCATCGACGCCGTCGAGCGAGATGAAGAGACCGGTCATCTCAATGCTTACCGCCCCAGATCATATGGGAGAGCGCAGCCCCGATCCGGCCGAGCGGACCCAGCGCCTCGACCGCGGCTCCGGCAACGACCGGAATGCTTTGCGCCGCCATGTCCGGCGCGGTGACGGTCAGCGTGCCGATCTGCTGTCCAGCCTGGATCGGTGCCTTGACCGGGCCGTCATAGCTCAGCGTCACCTTCATGTCCTTGCGCGCGGTTCGCGCCATGCTGACAGTCAGGCCCTTGGACGTGACCAGCGGCACCTTGGTCTTGGCGCCGAGCCAGACATCGGCTTCATCGACCGCATCGCCCGGCTTTACGATCTCGAAATTCTGGAATTCGCGAAAGGCGTAATCGACGATCCGCTCGGCTTCCTGGCTGCGGCCCTTGAGGCTGGTCAGCCCGGTCGCGACCATGATGATGCGCCGGTCGCCGCGCTTGATCGAGGCGGTCAGGCCGAAGCCGGCTTCCTCGGTATGGCCGGTCTTGATGCCGTCGGCCCCACTGCTTTTGTACAAGAGCGGATTGCGGTTGCCCTGCTTGATGTTGTTGTAGGTGAAATCCATTTCCGAGAAATAATGATAATATTCTGGAAAATCCGTGACCACATGCGAGCCCAGAAAGGCCAGATCGTGCGCGGTCATATAGTGATCCGGATCGGGTAGGCCCGTGACATTCGCGAAATGGCTGTCCTTGAGGCCGAGGGCCGGCGCCAGATCGTTCATCATGCGCACGAAGGAATCTTCCGATCCGGCGATGCCCTCGGCCAGCACGATGCACGCATCGTTGCCCGATTGGATGACCATGCCGCGGATCAGATCCTCGACCTTGACCCGGCCATTGATCGGCACGAACATCTTCGAGCCCTGGGTCCGCCAGGCTTTCTCGCTGACCGTCAGCTCGTCATCGAGATGCAGCTTGCCCTGCTTCACCTGATCGAAGACGACATACGCCGTCATCATCTTGCTCATCGAGGCGGTCGGTATCCGGTCCTCGCCGTTCTTATCGACCAGCACCGTATGCGTGTCGTAATCCATGATGAAGAGATGCTGCGCGTCGGTGTCGAAGGCCAGGACCGGGGCGGTCGAGCCCAACGAGAACAAGGCGATAAGCAAAATCCGCAGGCTTTTGGGCGTCATGAATCGGTCTCTCGGAATATCCAGTGTTGCGAAGGGGCCATGCGCGGCCGGTCCTCGTCCAGCATCAAATTCGGGGCGGACGGGGCGAGCCCGCCTCAATCGATAACGATCTTGGCCTCGCCCGCACCGGCCTGGACGACACGGGTCAGCAACCGGTCGGCCTCATCGACGTTCGCGATCGGGCCGAGCCGGACGCGATACACATCGATCCCATTGACCCGCGTTCCCGTCACCGCGACCGGCCCCAGCCCATCGAGCAGCGTTTTCATCCGCGTGGCATTCGTCCCGCTGGCATAGGCGCCGGCCTGGATGAAGATATGGGGCGGCTTGACCGGCAGGATATAGACTGTTTCCGGTACCGGCGCACTCGCCGCGTCGGCCACGAGCGGCGCCGGCGGCGGGATCGGAGTCGGCGGCACGGGCTGCGGCGGCGTGTTGCTGCCGGGCGGCGGCAAGGTTTCGGCTTGGAAAGTGCCATGGGGTACGGCGGGCGGCGATGCCTCGTCGCCGGGCTCGGCGCCATTATGCCTGGCGATGCTTTGCGCCTGGAGCGTTTCGGGCACCACCACACGAACCCGGACTTTCGCCGTCCCGCCCGCCTCGAATCCCAACAATTGGGCGGCCCGGCGCGACACATCGAGAATCCGGTTGCCGACGAACGGGCCGCGATCGTTGATGCGCAGCTGAATCGACCGGCCATTATCCAGATTCGTCACCTGGACGATCGTCGGCAGCGCCAGCGTCTTATGCGCGGCACTTGCCAGATTCTGATCGAAAACCTCGCCATTGGCCGTGGCTTTCTGATCGAAATCGGCGCCATACCACGAGGCGATGCCCGTCTCGTCATAATTGAAATCGGCCGAGGGATAGTACCAGATGCCGTTGACCTGATAAGGCTGGCCGATCTTGTAGCCGGCCTGTGCCTGTCCGGCGGGCGCGGGTATGGGCTTAGGTGCGGGCGGCGTCGCGCAGCCTTCGAGCACGAGGCCGATCACTAAGCAGCCGATCCCCCGATGTAAAAGCCGCCGAAACATCATCTGGTATCTCAAGGCCCGGAACTTACGCTCATATGGTAGGAACAGCCTATCAACTCCCGAACCGGTCGGCAAGATAAGACACCGCCGTGGCAAAATAGAGCGAGCGGTTCCATTTCATGATCGTGCGGAAATTGCCGTAAGTCATGAGGGTCGGCCCCGCACTTCCGCCGGGCTGGACGAGCCCCGCTTCAAGCGTAGCCGCCGGCAGGGCGCCGCCATC
>JAXDMU010000163.1:0-5671 GCA_034665905.1 Aliidongia sp.
AGCCCATGAAATTCCAAGCCTGGTACCGGACTTTGAAAGTTTGGCCTGTTCCTTTGCTGGCCGCATTGTTTCTGGCGCCTTCAGCCCATGCCGATGGAATTTCGGCGACGGCGACGATCACGTCGACGCAGCTGAACAGCACGACATTTCATTATGAAATGACGCTGACGAACACTGGCACCACGACGATCGGAACCTATTGGTTTTCCTGGATTCCCGAAGAAGGCTTTCTCAATGTCACGCCGGTGAATATCAAAAGCCCGGCGCACTGGGCCTCGGCGATTACCGATGGTGGCGGATCGATCCAGTATGTGACGACCGACCTGCTGGTGCCCGGTGCCACGGTGTCCGGCTTCGCTTTCGACAGCACCGAGAGTCCGACCGATCTTACGGGGGCACCCGGCGTCACGCTGCCCAACGATGTCTCGTTTATCTATTCATCTCAGCCGCTGGGCGGCCCCGGTTTCCAGCTCGTGCCGACGATCACCAATCCGCTGCCGCCGTCACCGGCCGCGGCCTCCGTGCTGCCGGGCGGGCGTTCGGTGCAACTTGGCCAGACCGCCACCGTGTTCGCGAACATCGTGAATGCCGGCCCCACGCCGTTGCTCGGCTGTCAGGTCGTTCTGCCCGCTGCGGCGCCCGGCGGTCTATCGCTCGTCTATCAGACGACCGATCCGGCGACCAATGCGCCGGTCGGCACGCCGAACGTTCCGGTCACGATCCCGGCCAAGGGCACGGCCAATTTTCTGTTGTCGTTCAACGCCGATGCGGCACTCTCGGCCCCTCGGCTGGCACTGAATTTCGACTGCAACGGCGTCGCGCCGGTAACCTCGATCCCCGGCGTCAACACGGTCGATCTGCTGTTCTCGGCGACGCCGATCGCCGACGTCATCGCGATCGCCGCGACCGCGACCGGCAATGCGATCGTCGGGGTGCCCCAATCGACCGGCGGCACCGGCGCCTTTGCCATCGCGACCGCCAATGTCGGCAGCACCGACATGATCACGGTCGGAGCCGATACCGGTGCGGCCACGCTGCCGCTGACCGCCACCCTCTGCCAGACCAACCCGGCGAATGGTGCCTGTCTGGCCTCGCCCGCGGCGACCGTCACGCTGACCGATACCGCCGGCACCACGCCGACCTTCTCGGTCTTTGTGAATGCTTCGGCCGCGATCCCGCTCGACGCCGCCAATTCGCGCATCTTCGTGCGTTTCAAGGATGCGAACGGCGTCTCGCATGGCTCGACCAGCGTCGCGGTTCAGACGAACTGACGCCTCAAGGCGGGCGTCCGACGGGCCGCCCGCTATCGGTTCATCCGGCTTTCGATCAGCCCGTCCACCACCGACGGATCGGCCAGCGTCGTGATGTCGCCCAGCGCGTCATGCTCGTTGGCGGCGATCTTGCGCAGAATCCGGCGCATGATCTTGCCCGAGCGGGTCTTGGGCAGGCCCGGCGCCCAATGGATGAAATCCGGCGTGGCGATCGGGCCGATTTCCTTGCGCACCCAGATGATCAGCTCCTTGCGCAGGGCCTCGGTCGGCGCCTCACCGGCCATCAATGTGACATAGGCATAGATGCCCTGTCCCTTGATATCGTGCGGGAAGCCCACCACGGCGGCTTCGGCGACCTTGTGATGGGCGACCAGCGCGCTTTCGATCTCCGCCGTGCCCAGCCGGTGGCCGGCGACGTTGATCACGTCATCGACCCGGCCGGTGATCCAGTAATAGCCGTCGGCATCGCGGCGGCAGCCATCGCCGGTGAAATAAAGGCCGGGATAGGTGCTAAAATAGGTTTCGATGAAGCGCTGATGGTCGCCGAAAATCGTGCGCATTTGGCCGGGCCAGCTATCGGCGATACAGAGATTGCCCTCGGCCGCCCCGTCGAGCACGGTACCCGTGCTATCGACGATCAGCGGCTGGACGCCGAAGAACGGCTTGGTCGCCGAGCCGGGCTTTTGCGCGATGGCGCCGGGCAGCGGCGTTATCAGGATGCCGCCGGTCTCGGTCTGCCACCAGGTATCGACGATCGGGCAGCGTTTGTCGCCGACGTGTTCCCAATACCACAGCCACGCTTCGGGATTGATTGGCTCGCCGACCGAGCCCAGCACGCGCAGGCTCTTGCGGCTGGCCCGCTGGACCGGCTCCAGCCCTTCGCGCATCAGAGCGCGGATCGCGGTCGGTGCGGTATAAAAGATCGAGACCTGATGCTTGTCGATCACCTGCCAGAAGCGCCCGGCATCGGGATAATTCGGTACGCCTTCGAACATCAGCGTGGTCGCCCCGTTGGCCAGCGGGCCATAGAGGATATAGCTGTGGCCGGTGACCCAGCCGACATCGGCGGTGCACCAATAGATTTCGCCCGGCCGGTAATCGAACACCAGCTTGTGGGTGAGAGCCGCATGCACCAGATAGCCGCCGGTTGTGTGCAGCGCGCCCTTGGGCTTGCCGGTCGAACCCGAGGTGTAGAGGATGAAGAGCGGGTCTTCGGCATTCATCTCGGTCGGCGGGCAATCGGCCGAGACCTTGGCGATTTCCTCATGATACCAATAGTCGCGACCTTCCCGCCAAGTCACCGTGCCGCCGGTGCGCCTGACCACGATCATCGTCTCGACCTCCGGGCAGGCGGTCAGCGCCAGATCGGCATTCATCTTCAACGGCACATGCCGGCCGCCACGTACGCCCTCATCGGCGGTGATCAGCACGTTCGACTTGGCGTCCTTGATGCGGCCGATCAGGCTGTCGGGCGAGAAGCCGCCGAACACCACCGAATGCACCGCGCCGATCCGCGCGCAGGCGAGCATGGCGAACGCCGCCTCGGGGATCATCGGCAGATAGATCGTGACCCGATCGCCTTTCTTAACCCCACGGTCCTTCAGCACATTGGCGAGGCGTGAGACCTGCTCATGCAACTCGGCATAGCTGATCTTGCGTGAGACGCCCGGATCGTCGCCCTCCCAGATGATCGCAATGTCGTTCGCCTTGGTGGCGAGGTGCCGGTCGATACAATTGGCCGCGGCGTTGAGCGTGCCGTCCTCATACCATTTGATCGAGACGCCATCGGTGAAGCGCGTGTTTTTGACCTTGGTATAGGGCTTGATCCAATCGACGATCTTGCCCTGCTCGCCCCAGAATGCGTCCGGCTCGGCCAGCGAGCGTTGATAGAGGCGCTCATAAGCGGCCGGATCGATCGTGTCCGGTCCGGCGAAGCCTTCGGGCACGGGGATCAGGGTGGGGCTGGTCATGGCGGCGAACTCCCATTCAGGGGGCGGCAACCCCCGGATCGGCCGAGTGATCGACCTTCTTGCGTTTGTGGCAGTATCGGGAGATTCTGCTACGGATACAAGCTGTCAACGGCCGCACGACCCGATCGTCCGTGTCCGGCACCGGCTTATTCGAGGAGATGCCCCAATGCTGCTGCACCACGCCGCCTGGCCCGAGGTCGAAGAGTACCTCACCCGGTCGACCGGCATCCTGATGCCGATCGGCTCGACCGAACAACACGGGCCGAACGGGCTGATCGGGACCGATGCGCTCTGCGCCGAATTCCTGGCCAAGGCGGTCGGCGAGGCGGCCGACGCGCTGGTGGCGCCGACCATCGCGGTTGGCATGGCGGTGCATCACATGGGCTTCGCCGGCTCGATGACGCTGAAGCCCTCGACGCTGATCCAGGTGATCCATGATTACGTCATGTCGCTGGCCCGGCACGGCTTTCGCCGGTTTTTCTTTCTGAATGGCCATGGCGGCAACATCGCGACGGTTCAGGCCGCCTTTTCCGAAATCTATGCCGCGTGCGAAGGCGCACTGGGCACCGCCCCGGCCTGCCATGGCGAGATCCGCTGCAAGCTGGTCAGCTGGTGGGAATCCCCCGGTGCCGCCCGCGTCACGCAAGAATTGTTCGGCGCCCAGGAAGGCAGCCACGCCACCGCGTCCGAAGTGGCACTGACGCAATACGCCTATCCCGAGACGGTGAAGCACGTGACGCTCGACCCGCCCCAGGCACCAAGCGGCCGCTTCCACGGCCCAGCCGATTTCCGCCGTCGCTTCCCCGACGGCCGCATCGGCTCCAATCCGGGGCTCGCCTCGCCGGACAAGGGCCAGCGGATCTTCGAGGCGGCGGTGCCGGATCTGGTGCGGGTGTATCGGGAGTTTGCGGAGGGGTAGATCTCTTGGTGTCGAAGTGGCATCTGCACTGCGGTCAAGGGGCTTGATGGTTGGCGCTTTGAACCATGCACCCTCTATCGGTTCGTCAATTTCGTTACCGTCGACCCCGCTTGCGCGGCCGGACCACACAAGTGAGCCGCGCGACCGGCTTGCCGCGCCGGGTGATGTCGATCGACTCCCCGGCCTCGGCCCGATCGACCAGAACCCCCTTACACCGCGCCGAAACGCACCACCGCGATCGGCGGAAGGCGCGCATCGGGTGCTGCCCAGCTGTCGCCGCCATCCTCGGAGATCCACAGCCCGCCGCTGGTCGAGCCGAAGGCCAGGGTGTCGCCCTCCGCATCGACCGCCAGCGCATGGCGCCAGACGAGATCATAGGCGTGATGCTGGGGCAGGCCGCGGCTCAACACCTCGAAGCTTTCGCCGCCATCGCGGGTCCGCGCCACGACGATCTTGCCATCCACGGGGATACGCCGCTCGTCCTTGGTCGCCGGCACGAACCAGGCGGTATCCTTGTCGCGCGGGTGGGCCACAACCGGAAAGCCGAATTTGGAGGGCCGGATTGCCGTAATCTCGCGCCAGTTCGCCCCCTTGTCGGTCGATTTGAAGACACCGTTGTGGTGCTGGCACCACATCACTTCCGGATGGGCCTCGCAGCGGGCCAGGCAATGGATGTCCTGGGCCATGGGCTCGCCCTGTTGCTCGGGCGGCATGTATTCATTGTACATGCCGTGATTGATCACCCGCCAGGATTGACCGCCGTCGCTCGTGGCCCACACCCCGGCGCTCGAAATGCCGAGCCGGATGTCGTTTGGATCGGCCGGGTCCACCAGGACGGAACTGATTCCGGGTTCGGGGCCGCCCACGCCCATCCATTGGCGGCGCTCCGGCAGACGCCACAACGCGTCGACCAGCGACCAGGACTGGCCGGCATCGTCGGAGCGGAACAAGGCCCCCGGCATGGTTCCGGCCCAGAGCCGGCCGGGAACGCCGCCGGGCTGAAGCTGCCAGATGCGGGACAGCGACCAGGCATGCGGGTCGTCGGCGGCATCCTCGGGCTTGGGCGGAAAGGCCGGGACCGGCAGTTCATGCCAGCCGCTCTCGTCGCGCCGCCACAATTTGGCGCCGAAATGGCCGAGATCGAGGGCGGCGTACAGGCCGCCTTCGGTGTCGAGGATCGCCGAGACGGGGTCGCCCAGGAAATGCGTGCCCTCAATCTCCCAGCACCCTTGGCGCTTTCGCAGCTCGAACAAACCCTTGCGCGTGCCGACAAAGAGCTGATCGCTCATAACGTCACCTCATCCTCATCCGCCGGAAAGTGCCTGAATTACGTGAATCTCGTCCGCTGGTCCGATCGGGTCGGAGAGCTTGGACGGGTCCCTGACGGGGCAGCCATTGACGAAAACTTTGACGTGAACGCGAAGACTGCCCTGATCGTCAAGCACATAGCCGCGCAAGCGCGGGCTCATGCGGAAGACCTGATCGAGCGCAGCACCGATGGTTTCTCCCGT
>JAXDMU010000164.1:0-3981 GCA_034665905.1 Aliidongia sp.
GCGCCAGCCGATCGTCCGGCGCCAAATGCGGTGCCAGATGCTCGGCCAGAGACCAGATCAGCGGCTGTGGTGCCTCCAAATCGAAACGCAGGCGCTGGGCGAAGCCGATCGGCGCCGCCAGGATCGCTGCGATGGCGAGGCCGCCGGCCAGCCGTCTGCGACCGACGGGAACCGTAATCGCCTCACGCAGGGCCAGTACCAGACCGAGCAACACGAGCAGCGCCAGATGGGTGTTGTAACGGAAATAGGAATGCGCTTCGAGGCTCATCACGCCAGGGAAATGGCCGACATAGGTCAAAACCAGGAAACCGTTGTAAAACACCAAGACGGCAATGGTCAGACCCAGAACGCGCGTCGCCATGCCGGCCGCGTTGCGGCGCCGCCGGCCGATCAGCAGCCAGATCGCGGCGAGAAAGCAGCCATAGAGCAGCGGCTTCTCGATCACGACTTTGACCATGCTGCCCAGGATCGCCGGCAGATTGCCCCATTGCCATTGCGCGAAGGGCAGAGGTTTCAATTCGCCCTCGGCGAAATTGCTCAGCACAAAGCCGCGCCACGCGACATAAAGCGCCAGTGCCGGCAGACCGGCGAGGCCAAAACCGCGCACACTGGCGCGCCAGCCGATGCGCGGATCGCACGCCGCCACCAACATCGCGGCAAGCGTGACCGCGAGATAAAGCCCGATACCCTGCTGTTTGGCATTGACCATGGCCGCGAGCACCAGCGCCAATGCGGCCAGCGGCCGGGGCCAGCGTTCTCCGTCCACCATCGCGGCCATCGCTCGGGCCGCAAGCCAGCCAGCGGCTAACAGCGTGATTGAAAGCGGTGCCTCGCCATATCCGGCGAATGAGATCCGCGGCACGAAGCCTGGATTGAGCAGCGTCGCGAGTAACAGTCCCAGCGCCGACAGGCCCCAACCCGCCCGGCCGCCGCCCAGGATTCGCGCGAAAATCAGCCCGGCCGCCAGATGCAGCGCCACGGTGAACAGCGCCAGACTATTGGGTGCGACACCGCCGCCGAACAGCGACCCGAGGAAGGGCACGAACTGCGTGTTGTACGGCGCCACCGGCAGGAACGAATAACTGGGCGCGCCGGAGGCCGTGGGGAACGCCGCGTGATCGACGAGATAGGCGGCATTGGGCAGCAGATTCAGGAACATGTCGGGCTGCGAGGCCCGTATGGTCGCGGTGATGACCAGAATCGGCAGGGCCAGCGCCACCACCCGGCCGAGTGCTGCCAGATCTTCGGCCCGATGCGGCCGGGCCAGGCCCAACATCGCGACCAGCGCAAAGCCCAGCGCCGGCAGACGCAGCGAAAACGGGGTGGCGACGCCCCAAAAGGTCAGCAGCAGCGACAAGGCGCCCCAGCCGATCAGGAATTGCACGCCCGGCCCGGCCCGGCCGCCGGTCAGCAGCCTTCCCATCAGAAGGAGGATGATCGAGGCGGCGGCGATCTGCCCCAACCCGGTCAGATCAGGCATCGGCCTCTCCCTTCGTGTCTCCGGCGTCCGCGACCAGCACCATCGCTTCGGCCAGAACGGTCTCGACCGCAAGCTCGGCCAGATCCGCCCGGCGCAGCACGCGCACGGAGCCGCCGCGCGGTGCGCACCGCGCCGGATCGGACGCGTGAGAGAACAGCACGACCACCGGCTTGCCGCCAGCGGCCGCGATATGGGTGACGCCGGTATCATTGCCGATGGTGAGCGAAGCGGCCTGTGCCAGCCCGCCCAGCGCGGCCAGATCGGTTTGTCCGACCAGATCGACGGCACCGACGCAGGCGGCCTTGATCGTGCCGGCGATCGCTTGTTCGTCCGGCGACCCGACGATCACCGGGACATAGCCTCGCTCGGCCAGCCGGGCGGCCAGTACACCGTAATGCGCGGCAGGCCAGCGCTTGGCATAGTGGCGCGGTGAGGAGCCAGGGATCAGCAGCACGAAGCGCGTTCCCGCCAAATCGGCCGGCAGCGAAGCCGAAATCGGACAGCGGGGCAGCGGCACCGGAAACACGCCGGCCATCATCAGTTGCTCCGTTTGCTTGTCGATGGTGTGGCCGGCATCGCGGTCGAGATCGGCATGCGGATGCGAACAGTCCCACCCGATCCCAGACCATTGCGGGCGGGGGCCGGGCCGCAACAGCCAGGCATAGAAGCTCGACCGATCCGAGGTTTGCAGATCGTACACGCGGTCGAACCGGTCCCTGCGCAGCATCCGGCGAAGCGTCAGCCATCCCGGCACATCGAAGATCCGTGGTCGCCGATCGATCAGAACCTCGTCGAACAGTCCGGTTCGGCGCGCAAAATCGGCATAGGGTGCGGTGGTCAGCAAACTGATCCGATCGCCGGCATGGTGCCGGCGCAGCGCCGCGGCCGGTCCCAGCGCCTGAATGAAATCGCCCAGGGCCGACAGTTTGATGACCAGAATCCGGCGCGGCGTGGCCAGTGCTTTCGCCGTCCGGACGCGCGGGCGGAACCGTGCGAGTGCGTCCAAATCGATCAGTGTTTCGAGTGCTTCGAACGCTTGAAAGACCGCGGCATGTATCGCGGGATCGGCGGTACCGCGCGCCGCGCGCAACGCCTCGATCAGCCGCCGTGCCATGCCCGCGGCGTCACTTTCCGGCGCCTCGCTCGATCCGGCCATCCGCAGCCCCATCCAGCTGCGCCAGCGCCAGCCGATTGCCGGGATTTGTACCAAATGCGCGATGCAGCGCTCGATCGCGTCGGCCGGATCGACGCGATCGAGCAGCCGATAAAGATCGCGCGCGATGATGTCGCGCCGGTCGCGCCGCCATCGCCGTTCGTTCCACGCAAAAAAATGGTTGAGTGGCGTTCCATCGGGAAAATCGCCGGCGATCGGGTGCGCCATTCAGCGATCCGGCGCCAGGAACGACAGCAGCGTCGCCTCCAGCAGGCGCGATTGCGCGATTGCGCTGAAATTTTCGATGGCGCGCCGCCGTGCCGCCTGCGCCATCGCGCTGCGTGCAGCCGGATCGTCGATCAGGCGCGCGAGCGCCGCGGCCAGGGCGGCGGGATCGGCCGGCGGCACCAGCAACCCCGTGACCTGATCGTCGATCGCCTCACCGATGCCGGCACTGCGGGCACCGATTACCGGCGTGGCCGCGGCCATGGCTTCGAGCACGACATTGGGCAGACCCTCGGCATCGCCGGCCCGCGCCGTTACGCTGGGCACGCAGAGTGCCAGTGCGCCACGCATCCAGCCGCGCACAGCCGCCTGATCCTGCCAGCCGAGAAAGCGGATATCGCCCAGATCGGCGGCGGCGGCTTTTAGCGGGTCGGACAGCGGCCCGTCGCCGATCAACACCAGCGGCAGCATCCGGCCTTGGGCGCGAAGCCGCCGCATCGCATCGAGCAGATGGGTGATGCCTTTCTTCTCGACGAAGCGGCCGACGAACAGCGCGTAAGGCTCAGCCATCGGGCTTTCCGCTTCGTCGGCCATCATTTCGATGCCGTAACGGATTACCTTGAGCTTGCCGGCCGGGAAACCGCGATCGAGCAGGCAAGTGCGAATGAAGTCAGACACGCAGATGATCGCCGCCGCCTCGCGCTTCAAACTGTCCAACCGACGCTGATAGATGGTCGGCAGCAACCGGCGCCGATAATGCTTGTCCTTGGTGGCGTCACCGCCATGGTAGGTCACGACCAGCGGAATGCCCAGTTGGCGGGCGATCGGCAGCGCTAGCGCACCGCCCCGTCCGAAATGGGCATGGATGATCCGCGGGCGCAACGCCGCGAGATCCGTCTTGTTGGGCAGAATGCCGAATTGCTTGAACAGCATGCGGTCGAAGCCGCCGCGCATACCGCCGCCGCCGAGTATGAGCGGATCGGTCCCCAGCGCTGCGAGCCCGTCATCAATCCGGCAACCGACCCAATGCGGCATCAATTGCTCGAACCCCAGATAAAGCCGGCGCAGAAAATGCGCTTCCGATCGCGGGACGATCCGGTCGCGATAAACCAGCACGGTGCCG
>JAXDMU010000165.1:0-4637 GCA_034665905.1 Aliidongia sp.
CCGGCGCGCATCGCCGAAATACCCAAGTTCCCCGACCGTACCCAAAATGGCATTTCCCTTCAAGAAATGCCCCATAGATTCAAGCTTCTACAGTTTGGTCAAATGAATTGTGTGAATGCCGTAGCCCCTCAGGAAGGCAGCCAACGGTGTTACCTTCTCGCCGAGATAATAGCGATGACGCCGCACCAATTCAAGCTATGGCGGACAGTTATGGCGGAAGCACGATCGCCCGCCCTTCCGCCATTTGACCGCGAGCATCGCTTCGCCGATACTGCCGGGCAAGCGGCGCCCCCGCCGGTCTCGAAGCGGAGTCAGGTCTCACCATGAGTTTCAAAGGCAATTCGGCTGCCAGCCGGGATCAGGTCCATGTCCTGCACCCCTACACCAATCTGAAGAAATTCGAGACCGCCGGGCCACTGATGATGACCGGCAGCAGCGGCATCCGGGTCACCGATGAAGAGGGCAAGGAATATATCGAGGCGATGGGCGGGTTGTGGTGTACCGCACTCGGCTATGACGAGGAGAGGCTGGTCGAGGCGGCGGCGCGGCAGATGCGCAAACTGCCATTTTATCACCAGTTCGCCGGACGCGGCAACGAACCGGCCGCCTTGCTGGCCGAAAAACTGATCGCCCTGGCGCCGGTCAAGATGGCACGGGTGTTCTTCGCCAATTCCGGCTCGGAGGCGAACGACACGGCGGTCAAGCTGGTGTGGTATTACAATAATTCCCGCGGCCTGCATCGCAAGAAAAAGATCATCGCGCGGCTCAAGGGCTATCACGGCGTCACCGTGGCGACCGCCAGCCTGACCGGCCTGCCGAACAACCACCGCGATTTCGATCTGCCGATCGAGAATGTCCGGCACGCCGATTGCCCGCATCATTACCGCTTCGCCAAACCGGGCGAGAGCGAGGAAGACTTCGCGACGCGGCTGGCTGAAGGCCTGGAGGCGCAGATCTTGCGCGAGGGGCCGGAGACCGTGGCGGCCTTCATCGCCGAACCGGTCCAGGGTGCCGGTGGAGTCATCTTGCCGCCCGCGACCTACTGGGCAAAAATCCAACCGATCCTGAAGAAATACGACGTGCTGCTGATCGCCGACGAGGTCATCACCGGCTTCGGCCGCACCGGCAACATGTTCGGCTGCCAGACTTATGGCATGGAGCCCGATATCCTGACCATGGCGAAGCAGCTTTCCTCGGGCTACTTGCCGATCTCCGCCCTGATGATCAACAACAAGGTCTATGCCGAACTGGTCCGGGAGAGCGAGAAGATCGGCACCTTCGCCCATGGCTTCACCTATTCCGGCCATCCGGTCTGTGCGGCCGTGGCGCTGGAGACGCTGGCGATCTATGAGGAGCGCAACATCGTCGAGCATGTCCGGCGGATGGCGGTGCCGTTTCAGGCCGGCTTGCAAGCCTTCGCTGAGCGGCGCCATGTCGGCGAGGTCCGCGGTGTCGGGCTGATCGCAGCGCTCGAACTGGTGCGCGACAAAGCGACCAAGGCGCCGTTCGATTCGGCCCGCAATGCCGGATTCTGGTTTCAGGAACGCGCGGTTGCCAACGGGCTGATCGTGCGACAGCTCGGCGACTCGATCGCACTCTGCCCGCCCATGGTCCTCGACGAGGCGGATGTGAATGAAATCAATGCCCGATTGACCCGGACGATGGATGATTTCGACGCCTGGGCGGCCGAATGATCGGCGGGGTCGGCGCCTACCGGGTACGACGCAGCGTCCTGGCGGTTTTTTTTCGATATGTGTTTATGGTGGATTCGCCGATTTGCGGTTATGCTGCGCTGGGATGAAGGGGAATCTCAGCATGAATTACGAGCAATTTTTTGCGGACCGCATCGACTCGCTGAAAGCCGAGGGCCGCTACAGGGAATTCGCCGAGTTGGAACGGCGGGCCGGCAGGTTTCCAATTGCCTATGATCACATCCGCGGCACCGAGGTCACGGTCTGGTGCTCCAACGATTATCTGGGCATGGGTCAGCATCCGGATGTTCTGGCCGCGATGCATGAGGCGATCGACCGGGTCGGCGCCGGTGCCGGCGGCACACGCAACATCTCGGGCAATTGCCACGACCATGTCCTGTTGGAGCGCGAGCTGGCCGATTTGCACGGCAAGGAAGCGGCATTGATCTTCAGCTCCGGCTACGTCGCCAACGACACTGCCCTTTCGACTCTGGCCCGACATCTGCCGCATTGCCTGATCTTTTCCGATGCGCTCAATCACGCCTCGATGATCGCGGGCATCAATCATTCGGGCGCCGAAAAGCGGATCTTCAATCATAACGATCCGGAAGATCTCGACCGGCAGCTACGCGAAAGCCAGCCCGGCCGCGCCAAACTGGTTGCCTTCGAAAGCGTCTATTCGATGGATGGCGATATCGGCCGGATTCGCGAGATCTGCGACATCGCCGATGCCCATGGCGCGATGACCTATCTGGACGAGGTTCATGCCGTCGGGATGTATGGCCCGCGCGGCGGCGGCATTGCCGATCGCGAGGGGTTGATGGACCGGTTGACGGTGATCCAGGCCACGCTCGGCAAGGCGTTCGGCTGTGTCGGCGGCTATATCGCGGCCTCGGCCAAGCTGGTCGATTTCGTCCGGTCCTATGCCTCGGGCTTCATCTTCACGACATCGATGTCGCCCGTCATCGCGGCCGGCGCCCGTGCCGCCGTCCAGCATCTCAAAACCAGCCAGGTCGAGCGCGACGGCCAGCAGCAGCGGGTCGCCACGGTCAAGCGCCGCCTGGGCGAAATCGGCATTCCGGTGATGCCGGGCGACACACATATCGTACCCGTCATGGTCGGCAATGCCCGCCTGTGCAAACAAGCGTCGGACGAGCTGTTGCAGCAGCACGGCATCTATATTCAGCCGATCAATTACCCGACCGTGGCGCGCGGCACCGAACGGCTGCGCATCACGCCGACCCCGCTGCACACCGACGCCCAGATCGACGCGCTGATCGGCGCGCTGAGCGAAGTTTGGACCCGGCTGATGCTGCGCCGGGCCGCCTGAACGAGGAGACTTGATGTATCGGGATAATTCGCTCATTCCGCTGGAGGCCATGCGCATCGCCGCTCTGGGTGCGCTGGCCGAAAAGCCTATGCGGTATGCCGAGATCGCGGCCGATGTCCGCCGCTTCGCCAGTCGCATCGTCGGCCCGTCGCTCGATCTCATGGGGACATCAATCGAGGTGTTGCGGGCCGAAGGGTTGATCGCCTCGTCCGATGGGTCGGAAGATCCGCTGCTGACGCTGACTCCGGCCGGTCATGAGGATCTGGTTACGCTGCTCAAGGCCGGAATTCGCGCGACCAATACCGAACTCAACCGGCTGGTTGTCGCGTTGAAGATGCGCTTCCTGCATCTTCTGTCGCCGCATGATCGCCAGGATCAGATCCGGCTGTTGCAGGGCTTGCTGGCCGGGGAGCGCGAGCGATACAGCGATCTCCAGGCGACCGGTGCCGGCCACGCGCTGTTCAACGACTGGCTGCGTTTCGAGATCGAAACTCTGGAAGCGCGACTGGCTTGGCTCGAACGGTTTTCCGAGCACTGCGATCGATCGTAGATTTCAGAACAGGTGCTGGCCGCCGGTAACGAAAATCTCCGTGCCGGTGATATAATTCGCATCCCGACTGCACAGATAGAGAATAGTGGCCGCGACATCGTCCGGCGCGCCTAAACGCTGGAGCGGAATGCGCGGAATCAGCACATCGGTGTTGGGCGACAGCATCGCCGTTTCGATTTCACCGGGTGCGACCGCATTGACCCGGATGCCGAGTTGGGCGAATTCGACCGCCATTTCGCGCGTGAGCGCCGAGAGCGCCGCCTTGGAAGTCGCATAGGCCGAACCGGCGAAGGGATGCACGGAATGGCCGGCGATCGAGGTCACATTGACGATCGCCCCCTTGCCCCTGGCCAGCGCAGGCGCCAGCGCACGGCCGAGTGCCACCGGTGTAAAGAAATTCAGCTGGAAAACCGCGTGCCAATCTTCCAGCGACCCATTGAGGCAGCCGAGTCGCTCCTGGAACGGCGCCTTGGGTGAGACCCCGGCGTTATTGACCAGCGCATGGAGCGGACTGTCACCCAACTCGTCCCGCACCGCCTGGATGAAAGCAGCGACCCCCTCAACATCGGCCAGATCGGCCGAAATATGCTGGGTCCAATTGGGATCGCGCCGACAGTCGGCCGGAACATCGTCACGCGAACAGGTGATGACGCGCCAGCCAGCGTCGCTGAAACGCTTCACCGTGGCGTGGCCGATGCCGCGGCTGGCACCAGTAAGAAGCAGCGTAGGTTTCTCCATAATCTTGTCAGTCTAGCCGCAATTCCGAACCGGCGCCAGCCCACAGAATCGGCCGCCCCGTCCCGCGCGCACAAATAAAAAGCGGCCGGGACAAGCCCGGCCGCCTTCTCTTGCGTTACGGCGAATTACCCGCGGAGCAGAGTCAGAATCGAGGAGTTCTGCTGGCCGCTGGTCGTCAAGGACTGGATGCCCAGCTGCTGACGCAGGGTCAGCGCCTGAGAATTGGCCGCCTCGGTATTGAGATCGGCCAGAGTCAGGGCATTGGCACCGCCGGTGAGGGCGTTCGAGTAGTTTTGGCTGAAGCTCGAACGCGATTGCAGAATGGCGA
>JAXDMU010000166.1:0-2765 GCA_034665905.1 Aliidongia sp.
GATGACCCGGACCAGATCCCGATCGGCGGATCTGCTGAGGCGCACAAAATCGAGGATCAGCCCGATGAGGACGCCGCCGGTCAGCGTCGAGACGACATAGTGGCGTGTCTCGGCGAGCAGCAAGCCGAACCCGGCCGCGCCGGCGCCCAGCAAAAACAGGCGCAGCAGGATGCCCCGGCGCCAGCTAGAGCCCATGCTTCTCGATCCGCCGATAGAGCGCGGCCCGGGTCAGGCCGAGGGCCGTCGCGGCGCGGCTGATATTGCCGTCATGATCGGCCAGCGCCTGGCGAACCAGACGGCTTTCCATCTCCTCAAGATTATAGGTCTCGACCTCGCGCCGGGCGCCCGGTGCCGTCGCGGCCAGAGAAAAATCGTCCGGCTCGAAACGCTCGCCGGTTCCGAGGATCGTCGCCCGCTCCACCGCATGGCGCAATTCGCGGACATTGCCCGGCCAGCGATATACCTCCAGTGCTGCCAGCGCCGGGGCCGAAAGGCGACGGCGGGGTTGATTATATTTGCGTGCATAGAGTGCTATAAAATGTTCGGCCAGTGCTGCGATATCCTGGCGGCGCTCGCGCAATGGCGGCAGCGTCAGCTCGACCGTGTTGATGCGATAGAGCAGATCCTGCCGGAATCGCTGCTCGTGGCCCAGATCGGCAGCGGGCATGTTGGTTGCCGTCACAAGGCGCAGATCGATCGCCACCGGACTGTCGCCGCCGACCGGCACGACCGCTTGCCGCTCCAGCACGGTCAGCAGCTTGCGCTGCAAATAAAGCGGCAGATTGCCGATCTCGTCGAGGAACAGCGTGCCGCCGCTGGCCGCCACCATGCGCCCCGGCCGATCGGCCTTGGCATCGGTGAAGGCGCCCTTGCGATGGCCGAAGAGTTCGCTTTCGAACAAAGTCTCGGTTACGGCGCCCAGATCGACCGAAATGAAGGGTTTGTCGGCACGGGCCGAGCGTCGGTGAATTTCGCGCGCGATCACTTCCTTGCCGGTGCCACTTTCGCCGAGGATCAGAACATTGGCACTGGTCGGGGCGGCACGGGCCACCATGGCGAAGACCCGATGCATGGCGGGCGAGTCGCCGATGATCGTCTCGCCCGCCGGTTCTGCGGCGGCAGCCAGGACGCGGTTCTCGCCCTCCAGCCGGGACACGTCGCGGCGGGACCGGGTGAGGTTGGCCGCAGCAATGATGGTCGCCACCAGACGCTCGTTCTGCCACGGTTTCAGCACGAAATCCGCGGCCCCGCGCTTCATCGCCTCGACCGCTATGGGAACGCCGCCGAAACCGGTCATCAGCACGACGGACAAGGCGGGATCGCCCCCTCGAAATCGCGCCAGCCAGTCGTAGCCGTCCGCGCCGTCGCGCTCCCCGGCGCTCAAATTCATGTCGAGCAGCACGGCGTCCCATCTCTCGGCCTTGATCCGGGCCATCGCCGGAGCACCCTGCCGCTCCGTCTCGACCGTCCCCACCATGCGGCGCAGCAGCAGCCGTGCCGCGGTCAGCACGTCCGGATCGTCATCGACGATCAGAATTCGCATCGTGGTGTCCGGTTCTACGAGAGCGTTCATGTCCGATTTCGTACACCCGCGTTCATTAGCGGACAAGGAATTTGCGACCCAATATCATAAGTATTTGATTTTAAATAGGTCCCTTTATGGCAGAGAATTTGCTGTTACCGATCCAATGCGCATGAGTCGAGAGGATGACGGCATGGATATCGTCAGAGACGTGGGCGCCGTCAGCGGCATGGACCGCCCGATCCGCCGCGGGCGGGTCACGCGGCCGATGGTGTTGGGGGCCACGGCACTGGCTGCCGGAGTGGCGGTGGTCGCGTGGGTCATGCTGAACCCGGCCGAACGCACGCTGCGGGTCGAGGCGGCGAAGATCACGGTTTCCACCGTGGCGACGGCGCCGTTTCATGATTTCATTCCGCTGCGCGGTCAGGTCGTCCCGCTCGACAGCATCGTGCTTGATGTCGTGCTGGGCGGCCGGGTCGAGCAGGTGCTGGCCGAGGCCGGGCAGCGCGTCACCGCCGGGCAGCCGCTGGTCCGGTTCTCCGACCCGACACTGGAGCTTGAAGCGATTGCCCGGGAAACCCAGGTGATCGAGCAAATCAACAGCCAGCGCTCGCTTCAGCTCAATTTCGAAGTGACCAAGACCAACGATGCCAAAACCCTGGCCGATACCGAATACAATATCGTGCGCCTCGGCCGCCTGATCGCACGACGCCAGCCGATGGCGGCCAAGGGCTATGAATCTCAGGAAGCGCTCGATCAGGTGACCGACGAGCAGGCCTATCAGAAGCGGCTGCACGAGATCGCCGCCGATGCCCAGGGCCGCGATGCGCTGGTCATCAAGCGCAGCGAGGCGCTGATTCAGCAAACCGCGGCGCGGCTCGACGACAATCTGGCCGCGGCCAAGCGCCAGCTCGATTCGCTGACCGAGCGCGCGCCGACCGACGGCGTGCTGACAGCACTCGACGCTCATCTCGGCGAACAGAGAACCCGCGGCCAGCATCTGGGCCAGGTCGATCGCGACGGCGGCTTCAAGGTGACGGTGCCGGTCGATGAATTCTATCTGGCCCGCGTCAAGCCCGGCCAACATGTCGCCGTGACGATCGACGGCGTGCCCAGCACGCTGGCCGTCGCCAAGGTCTATCCGCAAGTCAAGGACGGCAAGTTCGACATCGATCTGGCCTGGGACGGTGCTGCACCGGCCGGCTTGCGACGCGGTCAGGCAGTCCAGGGCAAGCTGGAGTTG
>JAXDMU010000167.1:0-2746 GCA_034665905.1 Aliidongia sp.
GATAGTGGCGGCGGAGATTCCCGGCGATGCCATAGCCGGTGACGCGGCCGATGCGGGCGCTGACCTCCTGGATCGCGACCATCAGGGGATAGCTGAACAGCAGAGTCCAGGCGAGGCCATAGCCGAACTGCGCACCCACCTGGGAATAGGTAGCGATGCCGCTCGGATCATCATCCGACGCACCGGTGATGAGGCCGGGCCCCATGATCTGAAGCAACTTGGATTGCGAGGGCCGGGCCACGGGCGGCGGTGCGGATGTATCCATGGAGGTCGGACTCTAAAGGGACAATGGCAGACCGGCACCGTCGGCATCGACAACTCGCGAGGCCGGTGATCCTCGCGTCACCGGCATGGTGACGTCAATGGCGATCGGATTGCCATGATGTTGCGGTGCCAGTTCGGCCCATTTCTGCGCGACATCTTCGAAGGTCGCATCAAGCGCCAGATTGAGGGATACCACCGCGTCGTCGAAGACGAATCTCAAATGGTTCACCGAAGGATAGGCGGCGGGATTGGGCTGCATAACGATCTCCCTGATCCGGCCGTCAGCCGGAGATCTGATGAAGTGAGGTGAACAACCCCGTAAAGCAGTCAACGCCGCAACGACGCTTCCGTCGCCATACAATGCCGCTATCAGTGCGATTGCCGGACCTGTTCCGTCGTGGTGGTCGTCGTCGAGACGACCGGCGGCGGCGGTGCGCTGGTCGTCCGCTCGGTGACCGTGGTGCTGGTTACTCTCTCCGGGCTACTGCCGCAGCCCGCGACCAGGCCGGTGCCGATCAGCACGGCGCCGAGGGTCAGAAACCGAAGGGTCGATATCGTTCTGGTCATGTCATGTCTCCTGTGGCGAAAGCATCTTTGATGCCCGTTCGAGGCGGACCGGGCTGCGCCTAACGCGGTGGCGTCGCGGTCGTCTGGTCCGTCGTGGTCGTATCGCCATTGGGCGAGACGATCCGCTCCTGATTTGATGTAGCCAAGGGCCGGCCGTCAGGTCCGATTGTCTTTGTGCTGGCGGTGGCGTCCGTGCCCCTGCTGCCACTCGTGAAGGTTTGACGCTTGTCGGTCTGGACGCCGTTGCTATCAATGGTGTTCTGCGTCTTGCTGGTGTGCACGCTGTCGACGATCGGCAGTGCCGGATCCGTTGTGGTTCGCGTCGTGACGGTCGTGTCGGAAGACGGGTTCGGGTTCTGCGCCTGAGCCAATGCGGTTCCGGTCGTCATTGTGGCCACCGCGGCGCCTACAAGCCAATATTTTGTCATTCCGGGATCTCCTGATAAGATCCACAGAATATTGGTCAATCGTGCGCTGAAGATAGCCTCGGAAATTACTTAGGGGCAACGTCGCCGTGATCGGTACGTTGTAGCCATTGATGCCGATATGGCGTATTCTCGGCCGGGAGGAGTGACTGGGAACGATCGGGTCCGACTCAGTTTTACTTCTCCATCGCGACGAATTCGTCAACCACACCGCTTGCTGTCACGGCCATCCACGTCACAAACACCAATCGATTGGGAGACGGCCAATGTCGTCGCAGAGCCGCTCAAAGCGTCCCGCCATATTTCGCGTCCGGCACGATGCTCACCCGACGATTTGAGCGGCCCAGACATTCGCGCGCTCCAGGCGTTGCGTATTGGCGGGAAATCGCCCTGCTGCTCTGCCTGAAGGCCGTGGGCCTTACCCTGCTTTATGTTCTCTTCTTCGCGCCGGCCGACCGGCCCGCGGTCACGGAGCAACTGGTTGCGCGCCATCTGCTGGCGCGGCCGGCATCCCCTACAGGCGACGAGGTGAACCATGATCGATAGTGCAGCGGTGGAGCTGTCACGGCTCCAGTTCGGCCTCACGGCCATGTACCACTTCCTGTTCGTGCCGTTGACGCTCGGGCTCTCGATCCTGCTCGCGATCATGGAGAGCGTCTATGTCATGACCGGCCGGACGATCTGGCGCGACATGACCAAATACTGGGGCCTGCTCTTCGGCATCAACTTTGCGATGGGTGTCGCCACCGGCATCACCATGGAATTCCAGTTCGGTACGAACTGGGCCTACTACTCCCATTACGTCGGCGACATCTTCGGTGTACCGCTGGCGATCGAAGGCTTGATGGCCTTCTTTCTCGAAGCAAGTTTCGTCGGGCTGTTCTTCTTCGGATGGGCTCGGTTGTCCAGAGTCGGGCATCTGACGGTGACGTGGCTCGTGGCGCTTGGGACGAATCTCTCGGCATTATGGATCTTGGTGGCGAATGGCTGGATGCAGAACCCGGTCGGTGCGGTCTTCAATCCCCGCTCGATGCGTATGGAGGTCAGTTCCTTCGCCGATGTTCTGTTCAATCCGGTGGCCCAGGCGAAATTCGTCCACACGGTCAGCGCCGGCTATGTCACCGGCGCGATTTTCGTCATGGCGATCAGCGCCTGGTTCCTGCTCAAGGGACGGAACCGCGAATTCGCCCGGCGATCGATGACGGTTGCCGCCAGTTTCGGCCTCGCTTCCGCCCTTTCTGTCGTCGTGCTGGGCGATGAGAGCGGCTACACCGCCTCGCAGAACCAGAAGATGAAGCTGGCGGCGATCGAGGCGATGTGGGAGACCGAGCCGGCCCCGGCGAGCTTCACGATTTTCGGCATCCCCGATCTTGCGGCGCGCCAGACGCACTATGCCGTGGATGTGCCCTGGGTGCTGGGGCTCATCGCCACGAGATCGCTCGACCAGGAAGTGCCGGGCATCAAGCCGCTGGTCGCCGCAAGCAAGGACC
>JAXDMU010000168.1:0-8182 GCA_034665905.1 Aliidongia sp.
ATAATAACATAAGCGATGATAGGTCAGATTTCGACGTATGATTGATTTTTAACCCCGGATCAACTGCGTCAAATGGGCTTGCACCCGGTTCGAGCCCGCACCTCACCCCCAGAGCGAAACGCCCGGCGGATAGATCATGCTGCCGTCGAAGCGCAGCCCCGGCTGGCGGTCGCGGGCGAGGCGCAAGGGGGCGTCGAGATCGACCCAATCGGCGTCCTGGGCCAGCAGCACGGCCGGGGCGACGGCGAGGGACGAGCCGGCCATGCAGCCGATCAGTATCCGCAGACCCGCCTCGCGGGCGGCCTGGATCAGGGCGAGCGCCTCGGTAAAGCCGCCGGCCTTGTCGAGCTTGATCGTCACGGCGTCGTAAAGCTGCGACAGGCGTGCCAGATCGTCCGCGGTGCCGCAGGAAGCACCGGCACAGATCGGCACCGCGCGGCTGATCGTGGCAAGCGCCTCATCCGCGGCGCCAGGCAGCGGCTGTTCGATCAGTTCCACCCTCGCCTCGGCCAGCGTCGGCAGATAGCGGACGAGCAACTCGGCATTCCACGCCTCGTTCGCATCGACGATCAGCCGGGCGCGCGGCACCGCGGCGCGCACCGCGCGCACCCGGTCGAGATCGCCCTCGGCACCCAGCATCAGCTTGAGCAGCGGCCGGTGCGCCTCTTCGATCGCCGCCCGCGCCATCGCCTCGGGTGTGTCGAGCGGCAGACGATAGGCGGTCAGCAGCCGGCGCGGCTCGTCGAGCGCCGCGATCTGCCAGGCCGACGAGCCGCCGCGCTTGGCGTCGAAATCCCACAGCGCCAGATCGAGCGCGTTGCGCGCGGCACCCGGCGGCAATTCCCGCGCCAGAGTGCGCCGCGTGATCATGCCGGTCTCGATGCCCGGTGCCAGCCGCTCGACCGTCTCGATCACGCTTTCGATCGTCTCGCCAATGCGCAGATCGGGCACGCATTCGCCGCGGCCACGCTTGGTGCCGTGGAGGATTTCGACATAGACGACCGGCACCGCGCTCGTGCCGGGAAGGGCGAGGCTTTTGTCGAACGGGAACAACTCTTCGTGAGCGCTAAGGCGCGGCCGGTCGGGCGGGCGCAGCGCCGAGGCGATCATCCGGCGCTGCGCCGGGCGGAGATCATCTTTTGCGACATTCCGGCCTCCTCGGATCGAGCTTAACCCAATTCGCGGCGGCGGTCGAAGCATATGGTGCGGCCTCGCCACTTCCGCCTAGAGTGGTGGCTCCTATCCAATCTGCAAGGCAGTTGCGCGATGCTGACGAAACGGGTGGTACTGCTGACGCTGGCGCTGCTGGCATTCGGTTCGGTGCGGGCCGACGAACCGGCGGCCAAGCCGCCCGGCGACAAGCCGGAGCTAGCCGGCGTGCTGGCGCTGCTGCCACCGGATTCGGTGACAAAGCATGTGTTCGGTGCGCAAAAGCTCGCTTATACCGCGACCGCCGGCACACTGGCGCTGCGCGACGACAAGGGTGAGCGGTCGGCCAGCGTGTTCTATACCGCCTACACGCTGGCCGGCACCGATGCCAAGACACGGCCGGTCAGCTTCTTCTTCAATGGCGGGCCGGGGGCGGGCTCGGCCTTTCTCCAACTGGGTGCCGCCGGGCCTGTCGTGCTGCAATTCCCCGAGCAGGAGACCGACGGCGTCAATGCCAAACTGGTCGACAATCCGGACAGTTGGCTGCCTTTCACCGATCTGGTGTTCGTCGATCCGGTCGGCACCGGCTGGAGCCGCCCAGCCAAGCTCGACAATGCCGCCGCGTCGTTCTGGGGTGTGAAGCAGGATGCGGCGACCTGTGCCAAGGTCGTGTCGCTCTGGCTGACCCACAATGGCCGGCTCGGCTCGCCGAAATATCTCGTGGGCGAAAGCTATGGCGGCCTGCGTTCGATCAAGCTCGCGCGCGATCTGCAAAACGATCAGGGCGTGCTGGTCAACGGCATTGTCATGGTTTCGCCGCTGATCGAATGGGCGTTTCTCGAGGATACCGACGACAATCCGCTGGCCGACGCGCTGCATCTGCCGTCCTTCGCGGCCGCGGCACTCGAAACCCGCCATGGGTTCGATCCGAAGCAGGTCGGCGACGCTTATCGCTTCGCGCTTGGCGACTATCTCTCGACCATCGTCGGACCGCCGGTCGAGGGCGATGCCGCGGCAAGCTTTTACGGCAAGGTCGCGGCCTTGACAAATTTGCCGGAAAGCGTCGTCGCCAAGCATCGCGGCCGGCTCGATCCGACGGCACGCGACATCCGCACCGGCGCTGGCCGGCTGCGCAGCGTCTATGATTTCACGATCACCGCTGCGGATCCCTTTCCGGAAGGCGGCGGCCCGTTTCTCGATCCGCTGCTGCACGGCTATGCGCACGCCTATGGTGGCGCGATGACGAGTTACGCGGCCGAGTCGCTGGGATTCAAGACCGATCTGACCTACGAGCTATTGGCCGACGAAGTCGGCAAAAAATGGGAACGGCGCAATGACGGGAGCGGCGGAATCGACGATCTACGGCAGCTTCTGGCGCTCAACCCGTCGCTCCGTGTGCTGATCGCGCATGGCTGGTTTGATGTGCTGACTCCGTTCGGCGTTAGTCAGTGGCTGATCGATCACCTTCCGGTTGGGCGCGACAGAGTGTCGCTGAAGACCTATCAAGGCGGCCACATGCTTTATCTCCGACCGGGTTCACGCGCGGCCCTCAAGGTCGATGTCGCGGAACTATTCGTGCCCTCCGTGAAATAGCCGGTAACCTCCACTACCCTTTGCCAAATTCTCAATTCAGTACGGCCCACCGCACCCACGAATTGCGATGGTAACTGTCCGAATTTAGTGTAAAAAGTCTAAACAAATAGGTCAGAGCGCGGAGTCGGGCTATGCAGTTTCTGATTGGTACCGATGGGCGTCGGTGGCTTCCCTACGGCCGAGCATTTACCGGTTTCTCTGGATTTTCAGGAAGTTGGGAGGAAAATGTTGATCACGCGGTGCAGCGACTGGGGCAGATCAGCCTGCATGTTTCCCCCCGCCGCGCACGCGTAAGGCTTCGTCCCGAGACATTGACATGGGGTGCTTTTCAACAACTGGTAGGTGTACTACTTGAGGATGACAAAAAGCCGGTTATTCTCGAAATTGAAGGCGCCCCGCCAGCGCCGACCGAACTCTACGTGCGGCCCGACGACGCGATCGCCCGGATCGATGATCTGCGGGCGATGAACGAGGGGGCGGGCGGGCCGCAATGGCGTGCCTCGTTCATCGAGGAACCTTTGTCGCTGAAACGGCTGACGGCCGCGGCCGGGTCCGATCTGGCCGCGGCGCATCGCGGCTGGCGCCGCCGCCGCGGCCGGATCGATCGCGCGACGTTGGGCCGGCTGCTCGACGCCCCATTGGCGGCACCGGTGCTGCTGGCGCGGATCGGATCGAAGGATCGCCCGATCCTGGAGACCTGGCCGCGCCATATCGGGCTTTACACCGACGAGGCGCTTGGCAAGCTGATCGGCCGTCCGTTCGACGAGCACCCGCTCCATGGCGGTTACACGAGGCGCGCGACCGGGGGCTATTACGATGTCCATCGCACCAAGGCGCCGCGCTTCGATCTGATCGAGGCGGTGGTTCGGCCGGAGGGCGGGCAGGCGATCCGGCTGCGCTACGAGCGGCTGCTTTTGCCGTGGCAGGCGGCCGACGGCACCTGTTTCGTCAGCAGCCTGTCGCGTCCGATCTGGCACCGCGCGTCGGCGTGTCCGCCCTGTTGAACCGCGAGGAAACTACCGATGCTTGTCGGCGAGATGAACTGGTTTCAGGTCGAGGATTATCTGAGGCACGACGACCGGGCAGTGCTGCCGATCGGTAGCACCGAACAGCACGCCTTTCTCAGTCTGAGCGTCGATAATATCCTGGCCGAGCGCGTCGCGCGCGAGGCGGCCGAGCCGTCGGGCGTACCGGTATTCCCGACGGTCAATTACGGCATTACGCCGTCGTTCCAGGCATTTCCTGGCACGGTCAGTCTGCGTCTGGGCACGATGTTGGCGATTATCCGCGACGTGCTCGATGCGCTCGACCGCCAGGGTTTCCGGCGCATCCTGATCGTCAACGGCCATGGCGGCAACGCGCCGGTCCAGGCGCTGGTTTCGGAATGGATGGGCGATCATCCGCGCACGAGCGTCCGCTTTCACAATTGGTGGAACGCGCCCCGGACCTGGGCCAAGGTCGTCGAGATCGATCCGGCGGCCAGTCACGCTTCGTGGATGGAGAATTTTCCGTGGACCAGGCTCGGCAATGTGGCGCAGCCGCCAGAGGCCAAGCCGATGCTGCCGTTCGAGCGCCTGCGTGCGATGGACCCGGCGCGGGCGCGCGATTTCATCGGCGACGGCAATTTCGGCGGACTCTATCAGCGCCCCGACGCGGAAATGCTGGCGCTCTGGCAAGTGGCGGTCGCGGAGACACGCGATTTGCTGGAGAACGACTGGTCGTAAATCCCGGATGGGCGGCCCTTCGGACGACGGGGCGCAAAACGCTTGACCCGGTATTTCGGCTCCGGCACAGAGAAATTTTCACCGCCTCAGCATAGGAAGACCAGATGCCTGCTATCGCCGTCGAATTTGCGGCGCTGCTGAACGCAGTTGACCGTCCCGGTGATTTTTATACCTCCGGCGCCTGCGAAATCTTCGCACCGGGATTGACGATCGACGGGGTTGGTCAGATCGCGTTGCCGCTACTGTCGGCGCAGACCGAACAATTGATCGCGGCGGCCGAGCGAGCCCCTTATGGCCGGGGCGATCAAACCCTGCTCGATACCGCAATTCGCCGGACCTGGCAGATCAATGCCGATCGGATTTGCATCCAGGGCCGCTCCTGGGAACGCAGCCTGGAGACGATCGTCGCGCGCGTCGCCGAGGGGCTCGGCGTGTCCGATCCGGTCACCGCCGAGCTGTACAAGCTTTTGGTCTATGACGTGGGCAGCTTCTTTGTGAGCCATCGCGACAGCGAGAAGACGCCTGGGATGTTCGCGACGCTGACCATCGTATTTCCCGGCCTTCACACCGGTGGCGATCTGGTGATTCGCCATGCCGGCCGCGAAGTTCGCCTCGATTTGCAGTGCACGGAGCCCTCGGAAGTTGCTTACGCCGCCTTCTACGCCGATTGCGTGCATGAGGTGCTGCCGATCGAATCGGGTTGCCGGCTGACGCTGGTCTACAATTTGTCGCGCCAGGGGACCGGCCGTCAACCCCGGCCGCCGAACTACGAGACCGAACAGGGGCGTCTGGTCACGCTGTTGCGGCAATGGGGCGAAAATGCGAAGCGGGCTGACGACCACGCGCCGGACAAGCTGATCTATCCGCTTGAACATGCCTATACCGCAGAGAGCCTGTCGTTTGCGGCGCTGAAAGGGGCGGATGCCGCCAAGGCGGCAACCCTGATCACGGCCGCCAAGACCGGTGATTGCGATCTGCATTTGGCGCTGGTGTCGATCGAGGAAAGCGGTAGCGCCGACTATGACGGAGATTATCGCCGATACCGCCACGACGACGCCGAATTCGAGGCGGGCGAGGTCGATGATCGCAGTGAAACCCTGTGCCATTGGCATCGGCCCGAGGGGCCGGCGGGGCTGGGGATACTGCCGATCCTCGACAATGAAGTTTCGCCGCCCGATGCTCTGGAGGATCTTGTTCCCGACGAAGAGAGCTTTCAGGAGGCGACTGGCAATGCCGGGGCGACGTTCGAGCGCAGCTATCGCGTCGCCGCGTTGGTGCTGTGGCCCAATTGCCGGCGCATCGCGGTGATCAACCAAGGCGGCTTGTCGGCGACGCTACCCTATCTGACCGATCTGGCCGACCGGTGGACGCAAAGCGGAGCGGACCGAAGCGCACCGCTCTGGCGGGAGGCGCATGAACTGACCGGTCACATGTTGACCGCGTGGCCGCGCCATGGCTGGTGGGCGTTCCGGCCGCCGCCCGAGGGTGGGAAGATGCTGGCCCAACTCGACCGCCTCGGCGACACGATCCGGATCGACGCGTTTCTGACGGAAATCTCGGCGGAGGGCGTTTTCGGCGAAGGTGACGCCGAGGGGGTCGTTCAGGCGATCCGCCAGCTGCCCCCGGCGCGCGCCGCCGTGCTGCTGGCGAAGATCATCACCGGCAATGGGGCAGCCATCGACGCTTGCGCAGATCTGCTTGCCCTGGCCGCCACGGCGGCGTTTGGCGAGTTCGATCTGAAACCGGCCGCCGCTGCCTTGGTCGCGGCGCTGCCCGGCGACCCGAGCCGGAAGCCAGGGGAGGCGTCCAGACGGGCGCCCACGATGGTCCCGCGCATTCTCATCGATACTTTGACCGCGCTCAACCGGATCGATCCGGGCCTGGCCGATGCCGCGGCCGGGATTTTTCTTGCCTGGCCGCGGGTCTATGCCCTGGATGCGGTGCTGGTTCCGGCGGCCGTGGCACTTGCCGGCTCCGCCGGTACCGCGGCATCGGAGCGCCTGCGTGCTGCCTGCGTCGAGCATTTGCGCACTCGGATCGCCGAACCCCTCGCACCGCCGGCCGATTGGACTCGTCCTGCCACGCTCACCTGCAAATGTCCTTATTGCACAGAGCTGGGCACGTTCCTGGCCGATGCAGTCCGCTCCGTCTGGAATTTCAAATCGCTCCAGGCCAACCGTTATCATGTCGAATCTACGATCCAAAACAGCCGATGCGACCTCGATACCGACACGATTCGCCGGGGCAGCCCTCACGTTCTGGTTTGCACCAAGAATCAAGCCGGGTATGAACGCAAGGTAGGGCAACGGAAAATGGACCAGGAGAATCTGGCGCACCTTGAGAACCACCGAACATGACGCCGTCGAGATGCCGCCCGTGTCCTTATCGATCGCTTTTCACGGGGAACCCCGTCCTGGGAGATCGGGGACGGTGTGATGTCATCGCATCCGAGGACGGACCTGTTGCAGCAGGCGATCGACCATCATGCGGCTGGGCGCCTGGAACAGGCCTATGGGATCTATCGTCAGATCCTCGCCCGCGATCTCGGTCGTGTCGATTGCCATTTCCGGCTGGGCTTGCTGACCACGGCGATCAGACGGCCCGATCTGGCGCTGGAGCATTTCGAAGCGACAGTTCGGCTGCGCGCGCGCGAGGCGCGATACCGGCTGCACCTCGGCATGACCCGCGATGCGCTGGGCCACGCTGAAGCCACCGCCGCGTGCTATCGCGCGGCGCTGAAGCTCAAGGCCGAATATCCGCAGGCGCACAACAATCTCGCCAACGCGCTGGCGCGGCTTGGCCGGTTCGATGAGGCGTTGCGCTATTATCGCGCTGCGCTGACACTGGATCCGGCGATGCCCGAGGCGCACAATAATCTCGGCCACGCGCTCAACCGCCTTGAGCGCCCGGCGGACGCGGGAGCGGCCTGTCGGCAGGCCCTGCAGAAGGTGACGTCGGTCTTCCGCGAGCGGTTGGCCGCCGCCTTCGCCTCTGCGGGGCTTGATGCGGCCCGTTATTGCCGCTTCGTGCCGCCGCTGCCGATGGCACGGTTCGGGGCGGTCGGACGGGTGGCCGACCTGTTTCTCGACAGTATCGGTTGGTCCGGCTGCAATACCACGCTTGAGGCGCTGGCGAACGATTTGCCGGTGGTCACCATGGCCGGCGATCTGATGCGCGGCTGGCATACTGCGGCGATCCTGACCATGCTCGGCATGCCGGACATGATCGCCGCGACACCCGAGGAATTCATCGCCAAGGCGATCGCGCTCGGCCGCGACCCGGCGATGCGGCAGGCTTGTCGCGCCCGCATCGCGCGCGACAAGCATCGCCTTTATCGCGACCAAGCCGCGGTCGATGGACTGGCGCGCTATCTTGAGGAGGCAGCATTCGGCATTGGACCGGTCGTCGGCTGACGAAATTCCGGTGGAGATTCGCCGATCCGGCCGGTAGGATCAAAATAGGATGGCGTCGGTCGCGCCGGGGTCCAGGCGAGGAAATCGGCAACGATGGGACGAGGGCTAGGCTACATCGAAGGTATGCGCGGTGTTGCTGCCCTCATCGTCTGTACCGCCCACTTTCTTCAGATTTTCCTGCCGGTGGTCTATGAGGGCGACGTTGCAAAGAGTTGGGATATTGGTGAGCATTCCTTTGAAACGTCACCGATAAATGTGGTTCTTAATCCCAACTTCTCGGTTTGCCTGTTCTTTGTTCTCAGC
>JAXDMU010000169.1:0-8067 GCA_034665905.1 Aliidongia sp.
GTCCCGGTGATAGGGGTGGCACGCTAGGATCGAGAATCCGCGGTAGAGCTGCTCTGCCAGCATGCCGCGGACCATCATGTGCGGCCAGGTCATCGGCCCGAGCGACAGGGTAAAATCGGCCTGTGTGCGGGCCGTCGGGCCGTGACCGGTCGCTCCCCCAATCGCAAAGGCGAGATCGGCGACGCTGCGGTCGCGCCATAGACCCAGTTGTTCGGCGAAGCCCTCGCTCGACAGGGACTTGCCGTGCTCGTCGAGTAACACCAGGAATGCGCCCTTCGGCAGGGCGGCGCGCAGCAATTCGCCCTCCCGCTCCTTGAGTAGTGCCTCCGGCAGCGGGCGCTTTTCCTCGATTTCGGTCAAGCTTAGCGGCGGCGACAGTCGCCCCGCATAAAGCGCGAACAGATCCCGCGCCGGCCCCGGCTTGGCCCGGCCGACCGCAATCAGGTGGCAGCGCATCTCACAGGGTTTGGCCGACCTCGACCGCCGGAACCGGCGGAGCGCCCCACATCTTTTCGAGATTGTAGAACAGGCGGACTTCGGGTCGGAACAGATGCACGATGACATCGCCGGCATCGAGCAGCACCCAGTCGCCATGCGCCTTGCCTTCGGATGGCACGCGACCGTGGCCGGCCTCCTTGAGCTTGGTCGTGACCTGTTCGGCCAGGGCCGAGACCTGGCGGCTCGATCGGCCGCTCGCGATCACCAGATGATCGGCCAGACTGGATTTGCCTTCCAGATCGATCACCACAATGTCTTCGGCCTTGCCCTCATCGAGGGTATGCACAATCAGGCCGAGCATGTCGGCCGGGGTTTCGGCAGCCTTGGCGACTGCGGGGGCGGGCTTGGAGATGGGGTTTTCCTCCTCGGGTACGGTTGGTGTCATGGATGCCGGCCTTGTCGAATTGCCGTTGCCGAAAGGGAATCGAGCCGCGTCGCAAAAAACACCCAGGCCGGCGGAGTCATCTCCGCCAAGTGTCGCGCGCGGGACGGTTCGACCCGCCAACGGGCAAAACGCTGTGCCGCCAATCCACCCAATGCTGCTAAAGAATAGGCGGGACGGTCGAAAATCGCAATGGGCGCCAGGGTGAAGATTCGAGTCCAGCCGCGCCATTGCGGAATCTGCCGCAGATTGTCGGCGCCCATCAGCCAGACGAAGCGGGTCGCCGGAAAGCGGGACCGCACTTCCGTCAGGGTTTGCACAGTGAAATGACTGCGGAGCCGCGCTTCGAGATCGGTGATCTTGATGCGCGGATGGCGCGCCACAAGCCGCGCCGCGGCCAGCCGTTCGGCGAACGGCGCCATGCTGCGCGTCGGCTTCAGCGGGTTTTGCGGCGAGACCAGCCACCAGACCTCATCCAGCGCCAGATGCTTGAGCGCCAGCAGGCTGATATGCCGGTGGCCGCGATGGGCCGGGTTGAACGAGCCGCCCAACAGCCCGACCCGCCGACGCCGCCGGTCGCCCAGCACCGGGGGCAGGGCCAGAAGGGGCGACGCGCTCAGGGCCGGATCTGCCCGGCGCCGCGCACCAGATATTTGTAGCTGGTGAGTTGCTCGACCCCAACCGGTCCGCGGGCATGCAGCTTGCCGGTCGAAATGCCGATCTCGGCGCCCATGCCGAACTCGCCGCCATCGGCGAATTGCGTCGAGGCGTTCCACAACACAATGGCGCTGTCGATCCGTGCCATGAAGCGTTCGGCCGCGGCGGCGTCCTCGGTCACAATCGCCTCCGTATGGTGCGAGCCATAGCGGGCGATATGATCGATCGCGCCATCAACGCCCGCAACGGTGCGCACCGACAGGATCGGCGCCAGATATTCGGTCGCCCAATCGGCCTCGCTCGCCGGCTTCACGCGCGCGTCAAGCGCCCGGACCTCGTCATCCCCGCGGATTTCGCAGCCGGCGGCGATCAACTCGTCGAGCAGGGGCGGCAGATGGGTATGCAGCACCGGCCGGTCGATCAGCAGCGTCTCGGCCGCACCGCAGATGCCGGTGCGCCGCATCTTGGCATTGAATGTCACGGCGCGCGCCATGGCGGGATCGGCGGCGCGGTCGATATAGACATGGCAGATGCCGTCGAGATGCTTCAGCACCGGAATGCGGCTTTCGGCGGTGACCCGCTCGATCAGCGATCTGCCGCCGCGCGGGATGATGACATCAATCGACTCGTCCATGCCCAACATCAGCCCGACCGCCGCGCGATCCTGGCTCGGGACAAGCTGAATTGCGTCTTCCGGCAATCCGGCGGTGCGCAAACCGTCCGACAGCGCACCCAGAATCGCATGCGAGGTACGCGCGCTTTCGCTGCCGCCGCGCAGGACCGCTGCATTGCCCGATTTGAGGCAAAGACCGCCGGCATCGGCCGTCACATTGGGCCGGCTTTCATAGATGATGCCGATGACGCCCAGCGGCACACGGACCCGGCTGATCGCCAGCCCGTTCGGGCGAATCCATTGAGCCTCGATCCGGCCGATCGGGTCGGGCAGGGCGGAGATGTCTTCGAGGCCGCGCGCCATGGTTTCGATGCCCGCTTGCGTGACGGTCAGCCGGTCGAGCATCGCTGGCGTGAGGTCCACGGCTTCGGTCCAATCCTGCCGGTTGGCCGCAAGAATCTCGTCCGCCCGGTCGCGCAAAGCCCCCGCCGCCTGGCGCAGGGCCGCGTTCTTGGTGTCGGTCGAACTCAGCGAGAGCACCATAGCGGCAGCGCGCGCGCGCATACCCAGCGCCCGCATCGCAACGGCCAGATCCGAAGAGGCGAGGGGGCGCGCGGCCATGATCTATCCGACCACCAGATCGTCGCGATGAATGATCTCGTCGCGGCCACGGTAGCCGAGCAGGGCTTCGATTTCACCGCTTTTGTGACCGCCGAGTCGCTCGATATCGGCGCTGGAATAGGCCGACAGGCCGCGCGCCACGACCCGTCCGTCGCGGGTGCGGATGATGACGGCATCGCCGCGCTCGAAACTGCCCTCGATCGCGACCACGCCGGCCGGTAACAGGGAGCGTCCCGACCGAAGGGCCGCGGCCGCCCCGTCATCGACGATGACGACACCAGCCGGCGCGACCGATCCGGCAATCCAGCTTTTGCGTGCGGTAAGGGGCTCGGCCGAGGGGATGAACCAACTGCACAAAGCGCCGGCTTCGATCCGGTGCAGCGGGCGGAGCGGCTCGCCTCGCGCGATCACCATGCGGCAGCCGGCCGCCAGGGCGATGCGCGCCGCCGCGAGCTTAGTGACCATGCCGCCGGAACTGAGGCCGGGCAGCGCCGGCCGGGCCATCGCCAGGATTTCCGGCGTCAGATCGCGAATCTCGGGCAGATGCCGCGCCGTCGCATCGCGGCGCGGGTCGGCCGTGTAGAGCCCATCAATATCGGACAGCAGCACCAGCGTATCGGCCGAGATCATGCCGGCGACGCGCGCGGCCAGCCGGTCATTGTCGCCGAAGCGGATTTCTGCCGTGGTGACCGTGTCATTCTCGTTGATCACCGGCACGGCGCCCAGCGCCAGCAATTGCCCGATCGTGGCGCGCGCGTTCAGATGCCGTCGCCGCGCCTCGGTATCCTCGCGGGTCAGCAGAATCTGCGCCACGGCAAGGCCATGGCGGCCCAATATCTCCTGATAGAGATGGGCCAGATGAATCTGGCCGACCGCGGCGGCCGCCTGTTTTTCGTCGAGTCGGAGGGCGCGATCGGCCAGACCCAGGCGAATCCGCCCAATGGCGACAGCCCCCGAGGTGACGATCGCCACCTCCTGCCCGCGAGCGCGCAGCGCGGCGATATCCTCGCCCAGGGCGTCGAGCCAGTCGCGGCGGATGGTCAGCGTCTGCGGATCAACCAGTAAGGCCGAGCCGATTTTCACGACCAGACGCCTCGCCGATTGCAGACCCGGAGTCATTCCGGCCGATCGGTCCAGGCCGAGACCGTCGGATTGGCTGCCTCGTGTTCGCGCTCGTTGCGTGCCTTGATTTCGGCATGGAGCGCGCGCAGCACCTCGGTCACGCCCTGACCGGTGGCGCCGGACAGCACCATGACCGGCCGCTTGGACGAGCGCTTGAGCTTGCGGAGCTTTTCCTTCAGTTCATCCTCGGGAATCGCGTCGGCCTTGTTGAGTCCGATGATTTCCGGCTTGTCGATCAGGCCGGCGCCATAGGCTTTCAACTCCTTGCGGACCAGCTTGTAGGCGCCGGTGACATCCTCTTCGGTGCCGTCGATCAGATGCAGGATCACGCTGCACCGCTCGACATGGCCGAGGAAGCGATGGCCGAGTCCGGCGCCCTCCGAGGCGCCTTCGATCAGCCCCGGCAGATCGGCGATGACGAATTCCTCGTCGCCCACGCCGACGACACCCAATTGCGGCTTCAGTGTGGTGAATGGGTAATCGGCGATTTTGGGCTTGGCGCGCGAGACCGCGGCGAGGAAGGTCGATTTGCCGGCATTGGGCAATCCGACCAGCCCGGCATCGGCGATCAGTTTCAGGCGCAGCCACACCCAGCGCTCTTCGCTCGGCCAGCCCGCATCCTTGCGGCGCGGCGCCTGATTGGTCGATGTCTTGTAATGGGCGTTGCCGAAACCGCCATCGCCGCCGCGCAAAAACACGAAACGCTGGCCCGGCTCGGTCAGGTCGAGCAGCAGGGTTTCCTTGTCCTCGTCGAGGATTTGCGTCCCGATCGGCACACGCAGCACGACGCTGTCCCCATTGGCGCCGGTCTTGTTGGAACCGGCGCCGGGGCGGCCGTTCTGCGCGCGGAAATGCTGCTGATAGCGGTAATCGATCAGCGTGTTGAGATTGGCAACGGCCTCGATGATGATATCGCCGCCGCGTCCGCCATCACCGCCGCTCGGGCCGCCGAATTCGATGAATTTCTCGCGCCGGAACGCGGCCGTGCCGGCGCCGCCTTCGCCGCTCTTGAGATAGATCTTGGCCTGGTCGAGAAATTTCATGAAGCGAACCGCTGAAAAAGCAAAAAGGGGAATGGCGGACCATTCCCCTTCGTCACAGACCCTTGGAAGGTAAGGGGAATTTATTCCGCTGCGACCGCGACCTCGACCGGCGGGACGATGGTCACGAAGGTCCGGTCGAGATGGGTGCGGATGAACTTGACCGCGCCATCGACCAGGGCAAACAGCGTGTGATCGCGCCCGATCCCGACATTGGCGCCGGGATGGAACTTGGTGCCGCGCTGGCGCACGATGATGTTGCCGGCGATGACTTCCTGTCCGCCGAACTTTTTGACGCCCAGACGCCGCCCAGCGGTGTCGCGGCCGTTGCGGGATGAGCCGCCTGCTTTCTTATGTGCCATGAACGCTTACTCCTGCGCCGCCGCCAGCCCGGCCGCCGCGGTCACGATGTCGGTGATGCGCAGTACCGTCAGATACTGGCGATGGCCGTTCTTGCGGCGATAATTGTGCCGCCGCTTTTTCTTGAAGACGATGATCTTGTCGTCGCGCTTCTGTTCGAGCACAGTTGCGGTGACATGGACGCCGCCCAGTTCCGGCGTGCCGGCGGTCGTGCCTTCTTCGTCGCCAACCATCAGCACGTCATCCAGATCGATCGACGCACCGGCCTCGGCCGGCAGCTTCTCGACGAAAATGACGTCGTTCTTGGCGACCTTGTATTGTTTACCGCCGGTGCGGATCACTGCGAACATGGCATCACGCTTCTTTTTCGAAAATGCATCGGGAAACGGGGTCTTGCCCGTTCGGAAGCCGCGCATATTATCCACAGACTTCTCCCTGTCAACGCCAATCCCCGGAAATGCAGCCATGAGCCGCGCGAAACCGGGTTGCGGCCGTGCCAAGCTTGCGCTAGATACCCCCACCTCGCAGACAGCACGGCGTCCGCGAGCGATGGACAGGTGGCCGAGTGGTTGAAGGCGTCGGTCTCGAAAACCGATTAGGGTGCAAGCTCTACGTGGGTTCGAATCCCACCCTGTCCGCCAGATATCAATGGGTTAGCGGTTTTCCGGGCTCGGCCGCTCCAAAGGCGGGTTCGGAACGAAAGTCGTGGGTTTATGCGATGCGGCCGGACGTCTGAGAGCCGGTTTCGCTGCTGCCGGGACAAGCATATGAACTGGCGGCCGTCCCGGCCTTGTTCGATGCGCTGCCCGGCGTGCCGATATGGGCGGTCGGGGACAAGGGCTATGACTCGGCTTGGTTCCGGGATGTAGTGCGAAACCTCGGATCGAACCCGGCAGTGCCGGCGCGGAAATCGCCGGTCTCCCAAAGTCGCTTCTGCGGACATGTTTTATCGGTTCGGAAAAAGACTAAAAACATTCCCTCGCGACGGCATTTCATCAGGAGGGGACGCGCAATCTCGATCATCATCGCCGGGCGTCAAGCACCAATGGATGCGCACGGAAGGGTTGTCGATAGCAAATAGAAATTACCGATTTAGGTAGTTACGTGAAATAACCGATCGTTCATGTTCTGTGCTGGCTGGGATCGGCCTGACCCACCATGCATCCCTTACCATCGGGCTGATAGCGGGCGAGGCAGCGCGGACCATGGAAGATGGCGAGCGCTGCGAATTTACGTTGACACGAGTATAAAATGCGGAATACACTCTTCATGTCGTGTTATACATACTAGCGCTAGCAAATTAATGCGCCACGACGAATTCGTTCGAAGCCCGGAACTACGCTAAAGTGAATTTAACGCATGGCGTTAGCTGGGGTAGGGGTGATCGAACCTTTCTTATGGACAGGATTACGCATATGCTGAGCCTTGTTCCCCCGGCACTGCCCGGCAATAAATTTGCCGGTCACATTATTCCATTCATGAGAAATCCGACGGATTTTCTGCGTAAAGCCACCGACGCAATGGGATCGATTTTTGCCATAAAACTGGTCGGTAAAAACTTCGTTGTCTTGGTCGGTCCTGAATATCACAAGTTTTTTTTCTCGGAGACCGATAAAAGTCTCGATATGCACAGCACATACAAACCAATTGCCGCTGCTCTTGGCAAAATAGCGTTTGGCGTATCAGAAGACGTCCATAGTGACCAGCGCCCTTTGGTACCAAAATTCTTCAAAGCCTCCCAAATGTCGGAAAATGCCGAGATCATACAGCAGGAAACACAGGTTTGCCTTGATGACTTGGACGACATTGGCGAAGTTGACATTGATCAGCTTTTTGAAACTATAATAAAAAATATTGCGGTTCATGCGCTATTGGGAAAGGATTTCAAAAATAAATTCGGAAAGCAATTTTGGAAATACTTCAGTATCTTGGAAAAGTCGGTTGACTTTATAATACCATCGACACTGCCATTGCCGAAATTTATCCGAGGAAGGTGGGCAAAGCGGCAGCTCGAAAATATACTTGAGCCAATCGTGCGTGAGCGTCGGGCGCATCCCGATCTCTATGATGACGCTCTTCAAGATTTGCTTAGTAATAATCACTATCACACGGGTAAGGCCATTCCAGACGGCGATTATATCGGCATGTTTATGGGGCTAATTTACGCTGGCTATAAACCAGCGGCTGGACCATCGGCGTAGTCGATTGTCGATTTGTTGAACAATCCTGAATATTTGAGATTGGTCGAACGGGAAGTAGCCGAAAATACCACGCCGAACCAACCGATTAGTTTAACGGAAGCGAGTTCGCTTCATCATGCCAGATGGGCGGTCCAGGAGTCCCTGAGACTGCACCCATCATCGGAATTGTTATTGCGTGAAGCCAAGACAGATATCGAGTTGGGCCAATACCGTATTCCGAAAGGGTGGCGGGTAATGCTCAGTGTCCGCTTGTCCCAGCGCGATCCCGCGCTATTTTGCGATCCCGTGCGTTATGACCCGCTGCGCTTCGGGCCAGATCGCGAAGAAGGCACCGGTAATCGATATTCCTTGGTTCATTACGGTGCTGATTATCACCGCTGTCCGGGTATCCATTTCGCCAATCTTGAAATGACTCTGATGATGGCACTGCTCGTCCAACAATTCGAACTTGAACTTAAATATGAGGTACTTGGTCCTGGTATCGGACTTGAAACAGAGCACCCAAAACGTGCAATGATCCGCTATCGACGCAAAAAACGTCCTAATGCCGCTCCTCATAAAGCAGCCAGCACG
>JAXDMU010000170.1:0-3333 GCA_034665905.1 Aliidongia sp.
AAATCGACGGCATTCTCGAAATTCGGCAGGCCCAGCGTATCGCGGTAGGCCGCCAGCGTGCGGACCTCCTTGGGGCCGGCGAAGATCAGCGTCGCCGCGCCGATCGTGGCACCGGGTGCGGCAATCAGCTCCGGCCCGAGGAAATCGGCCTGATAGATCGGCTTGGCGCCGGCCGCGGCACCGGCAAAGCCGGCATTGGTCGGCAGCGTCTGATCGGCGGGCGCGATCGAGGTCAGCCAGTATTTGTCGCTGAAGCCAAACCAGCCGCCGGTCACGCCCGACCGGGTGCCGGCGGCCAGATCCTTGTAATTCACGTCCTTCTCGACCCGATCGAAGCTGCCGATCGCCCCTTCGAAGGAATAGGTCCACCAGCCGGTCGAGGCCGTCGCCGGGATGCTGGCCCGCGACATCAGCGCGTAAGGCGTCAGCCGCACCGGTTCGGCGCCGCCATTGGTCACGGTTTCTTTCACCGTGAACATGTATTTGTCGTCGATCGAGATCGTGCGAGTAAAGGTCAGTCCGGCGCCATTGTCCCAGGTCAGCGTCACCGGTGTCATCGGCGTCAGCTTGCCGCCGCCGGCACTCCACAGCGTCTGGTCGTCGGGCAGCTTGACCGCGGCATTGCCCGTGCGCCAGCCCTGTTGGGAGAAATAGGCGTCGGGGCTGCCCGAGGGCGACAGCAGAATGATGGCCGGGCTGCCCGGATCGACCGTAACATGGTAGCGCTCCAACGTCAGATCGTCGAGCCGCGCGCCCCGGAGATTGATCGAGCCCTTGACGCTCGGCGTTTCGATCGCGATTCGCGGACTGACCTGGAGCGCTTCCTCGCGGCTGAGCTTGGTTTCGACCGCGGGTGCCAACGCCGCAGCCGGGGCAGCCCCCTGTTCCACCACCGACTCGGCGGGCGCCGGGCGCGGCACCGGTTTGGGTGCCGGGGTAAAATAATTGAAGGCAAGCAGGATCGTGAGCGACAGCGCGATCGCCAGAAAAAGATTTTTGGTGTCCGGTCCCTGCATCAGATCCTCTTTACGCCCTCTGGGCATTCGATGCCGTCGCAAGACGGCGGGGCGATTTCAATTCCGGTCGCAAGCGTGGCGGCCGGGCGGCGGGTCGGGTACCGGATCATAGCCGCTGCCGCCCCAAGGGTGGCAGCGGACGATCCGCCGCAGCGCCAACAGCGAACCGTGCCAGGCACCGAAGCGGCCGATCGCTTCCATCGCATAGGCCGAACAGCTCGGCTCGAACCGGCAATTCTGTCCGAGCATGGGCGACAGCAGCATGCGGTAAAGCCAGATCAGCGATCTCAGCAGGCTCGCCATGACGGTCCCGCCTTCCCCATCACGCCCCGTTACGCCACACGCCCAGCCGCTTCAGCGCCGTTTCGAGTTCGTGCAACAGGGATCGATAGGCACGATCGGTCGTCTCCTGACGCGCGATCAGGACATAATCATGCGCCGGGGCGGCATGATCCGCCATCACCTGGCGCATGGCCGCGCGCAAACGCCGCTTGGCCCGGTTGCGCGCCACGGCATTGCCGACCTTCTTGGACGCGGTGAAGCCCACGCGGCGACCTTCGGCATGGGCACCGGCCAGCACCGTAGCGGGCGCCGGCAAGGCTTGCAGGATCAGGCCGGGCGCCACCGCTTTGCGCCGACCGGCGGCAATGCGCAGGAAATCCTTGCGCTGAAAGAGCCGTCCGAGGCGACGGGGCATGGCTTGGCCGCGCCCCGCCGTATCAGGCCGAAAGGCGCTTGCGGCCCTGGGCGCGGCGGTTGGACAGAACCTTGCGCCCGCCGACCGTCGCGCTACGGGTACGAAAACCGTGCCGGCGCTTGCGGACGATCTTGCTGGGTTGATAGGTGCGCTTCACGGCGAAACTCCAAAACTCGCGGATAAAATTCGAGGCAGTGCTTATAGGGGAGTGCCGGGCGTGAGTCAATTCGATGCGCGCGGCGAGATTTCCGCCCGCCGACAGCTGGTGGCATCCATTCCGCCAGCCTGCGTCGAGCGCCGGCCACTGCAATAATAACACTGTCAAATAAGCATTACGCATCCTTGATAAAAGGGTAATCACGAAATTTTGAATACGTTTGCGCGGCGTATCCTGCGGAACCGTTTCCAGACTGCTTTCGGATAGGCAATCATCTACCGCGAGCGGATGAGGCGATGCACGCGCAATGCGGTGACGCCGATGGCTGCCGTCCATTAAGTTGACCGGAGGTATATTTATGAGATTTCTACCATCCCCGCGGAGCGCTTCTTGGTCGAGGCGCCTTCTAGTAACGAGTTCGTCGGCCGCGATTCTGGTGTGTGCACATACCCACGCCGGCTGGGCGCAAAGCGCTTCCCAGACAACTGCGGCCGGCACTGTCGTTCAGATCTCAACCCAGACGGCCGCAGCCGCCGCACCGCAGGTCGCCGCGGCAGCGAGCGAAACCGCGCCGGAAGCCATCACGGTTACGGGCACGCGCATCACCAGCCCCGGCCTCGTCTCGCCCAATCCGATCGAGACGATTACTTCCGTCGATATCGAGCAGACGGGTTTGCAGAATCTGTCGGAACTCCTCGCCCAGCGGCCGGAGTTCATGAACAATCAGACTCCCAGCAACTCCCCCTTCTTTGTCAACGGCGCCAATATCGACGCGGCCAATCTGCGCGGCCTGGGCGCGTACCGCACCCTTACGCTCATCGACGGCGTCCGCCAGGTCGGCCAGCTCTCCGGTGTCAATAATTCCGGTGGCACCGGTATCGTCGATCTGAACACGATCCCGCCTTTGCTGATCGACAGCATTGATGTCGTGACCGGCGGCGAATCGGCGGTTTACGGCGCCGATGCCGTGGCTGGCGTGCTGAACTTCAAACTGAAGCGGAATTTCGAGGGCGCCGAGGCGACCGCCGAATACGGCACGACAACCGATGGCGGCGGCACGACGACGAGCTTCGACGGCATTTTCGGCGCCAATTTCGCGCATGACCGCGGTAATATCACCTTTACGACCGATTACAGCAACACGGCCGCGATCAACGGCTTCGAGCGTCCGACCCTGGCAACCGGCGGCGGTTCCATCTTTACCCAGGACGGCCCGAATCGTTTGGTTTGCTGCTTTGCTCAAGGCTTTCTGAACCAGTCCGGCGCGCCGGTGATTCAGACCCAGATCGGTAACAACGCCCCAAATACATTGACGTTCAATACGTCGGGGACCGCCCTGCAATCGTTCAATGCCGGCACGACGATCCCGGGTTTCGGCCCGAACGTCGTCTTCGCCGGAACCGGACAGGCCTTGGTTAATCCCACCCAGTCGCTCACGGCGGGTGATCTGCGCTTCGTCGATG